>DATMOO010000302.1:0-20754 GCA_035568275.1 Candidatus Sulfotelmatobacter sp. | reverse complement strand
TTGATATTCGGTAACGTCGAGGTCAGAAATGCGAAGAAGAACTCTTTGGCCTGCCGTCATACTGATGATCGCAGGCAGGGGCTGCGACATGTGATTGATGCCATCGGCGGCCACTGTCTGCAAGGGGCCAGCCGTAACCGTATCGGGGTAGCTGCGTCCGTTCAGCAGGAAGTATTTGTCCTTCATGTCGGAGAAGCCTTCCGGGTTGAAGGTCATGCCAACAAAGTGGAAGTTGGGGTCAAAGCCGTGGATCTGAATGGGGTATTCGGCGTCGTAGGCGGTGGAACCGTCGCCGTCGTCGTAGGCGTAGCCGGCCGTCGTCGTCCCCGCTGCCGAAACCACAGTCGCTACTGCGCTGATACCCGTGTTGATCGCTGGAACCGGATTGCTGCACAGGATATCCGTCGGAGCGGTAACGCTTGTGGTCCCGCCATCACCGGCTCGCCTGCAAGCCGTGCGCAGGTCATTCTCCTGTCCCTGCAGCGCCGTATACAGGCTGGCGCCAGCGAGCACACGATCCTGCCGTGGGCGCACATAAATCTGTCCCACCATGCCCATCTGCAAGTGCTCGGGCGGGGTGATGTGGCAGTGCCAGAAGTAAGTGCCGGCATCCGGCGCCAGGTAGTAATAGGTGAAGCTGGCGCCGATGTTGATGGCGACCGAAGCGTCCGGCACGCCGTCATAGAAGGAGGAAGCATTGGGATAACCGTGGAAGTGGACCGTGTGCTGTTCGAACAGGTCCGGGCGCATGATCATGCCCACGTTGGTCAGGGTGAGGAAGAATTCGTCGTCTTCATCGATTGCCATCAATGGCGCGGGAATGTTCCCATTCATCACGCCCACATCCATGATCTGACGCGGATCGACGTGACCGTCGAGAGCGCGGGGAATCGACGCCGTTGCGGTCGATGACGTGTTCACATCTGGCCCCGTGGGTCCCGTGAAGGTAAAATTGTTCGGTGCCGCAAAGCCGTAGTTCGTGACCCCGCTCCCAAAGCTGGTCACATTCGTAGCTAGGACCGTCCAGGTGCCGTCGTAGGGACCGATGCCGGGAGTTGCGCCCGTGCCGGCAATTACTACTGAGTCTCCAGGGTTCAGCCCGAGAGGCGCATTCGTCTGCACATAAACCGTGCTGCCCGATGAGGCGATATCATAAATCGTGACGGTGTTGGCGACGTCCAAGGCCAACCCTACCGCGCCGTTGTAGCTGAACGTGCCCAGGTACGAACCTACGCCGCCCACTGGTATCTGAAGACCGGCTGGAACGTCCGTGGTTGCCGGATCGCCAGGTTGGAACGGCCCCGGAAACGTGGTGTTAAACACGCTCGGGAACTGTGTTCCAGGCTTCCCGGCCGCAATGTCCGCCAGTCCCGACAACGGACCAAACGAGAACATATAGGTCTGGGTGCCATCACCCATCGTGGAGTAGCCATCACCGCCTGATATCTGTTGGCACTTGATGGCGCCATTGACCCCGGGACCCGTGTAAGCCGGCTCCGAATTGTTGTTAGCAGCTACTGGGTGGGTGATCGTGGTCGTCGGGCATTGCACACGGAACGACTGCGCGCTCACAGTCACCGTCGCGAAACCTAGGAGAAAAATGGGCAACCAGAACCGACACGTATTCCTCATGGCTTTTGCAGCCTCCTTCGTGGGCGGAAACTTGTCTCCGCTCCAGTGCACCTACGCTGTTATTGGGGGCGGGTCTGTGCGCCGTCCGATGACGGGAAGATGAACCCAATCTTCCACGTACCTGGGGGACTCGGACGGATTGCGTTCCCCAAAACCCGTGGCGTCACAGTACTAGGGGGTTATTTGTAACTCTTTGCGTTTGGGCAAATACAAATGTAAAGTTTTGTAAACTACAAGCTAATTTGTAAAATACGTGTAGATGTATGATCGATGTGTTTACTATCAGTCGAGGCGTGCACAGAATTCCGTCTCCCGGCGCCCCTGGCGGGGCCCGAATATTAAGAGCCCTTTCTTTGCGCTAGCGCAAATACCCCGACCCCGCCCTGATTTATCACTGAATGACTGTTGTTTGTACCCACGGCTGAACCGGTTCGTTGGGTGCTATCAAATTGCTCCCCCAGGTTGTCTCGGCACGGCAAGCGATGAACCCCAGAGTTTCAGGCATGCACGGCGAGACCTCATCCGATTCCTAAATTGGACGTATGCAAACGGACACTATGAAACGAACGCGAATTTTCGCAGCTCTCATTCTTCTGGTTTTATTCTCTGTGGCTGCTCACGCGGATCAGGCCAGTTCCGCGTTTAAGAAAGGCGTTCAGGCCGAAAGCAAGAACGACTACGATGTGGCCTTCCAGGCCTATAGCCAGGCGCACTCGCTGAAGCCGAAAGATGCGAAATACTTCACGGCTTATACCCGCATGCGTTTTTATGCGGCTGTGCAACACGTCAGCAAGGCACAGGCACTGCGCGAGGGTGGCAAGCTCCAGGAGGCAGTTGCCGAGTTCCAGCGCGCCGCCGAAATCGATCCCACCAACTTTGCCGCTAAAAGCGAGGCACACCGCACCGAAGAGATCATCAAGAAGCAAGCACACACCGGCGAAGAGACGCCCAAGAAGGAATTGCCTCTCGATAAGATGGCGCAGGAAGCCGCTGGTCCCGTGGAGTTGCAGCAGCTGTCCAACACGCTCATAAGCCTGCGTCTCACGGAAAACGCGACCATGGTTTATAAGACCATCGCGCACCTCGCCGGAATCAACGTTTTATTCGATCAGGATTACAAACCACCGAAGATCACTGTCGAACTGAACGACGTCACGCTGCGCGAAGCGCTGAACACCGTTGCACTGCAGACGAAAACTTTTTGGACTCCCGTTTCCAGCAACACCATCCTGATCGCTGCAGATACGACTGCGAAACGCAAGGACATGGAAAATTCGGTGATGAAAACGTTCTACCTCAAGAACGTTTCCACCCCCGCAGAACTGCAGGAAGCCGCTGCTACATTAAAGAGCATTCTTGATCTCAACCGGATCCAGCTGGTTCCCAATCAGAATGCCCTGATCTTGCGTGGAACAACCGACCAGATGGTTCTCGCGCAGAAACTGCTCACTGATCTCGATAAGCCAAAACCCGAAGTGGTCATCGAGATCGCCGTGCTACAGGTCAGCCGCAGCCGCATTCGCACTCTCGGGGTCAATCCGCCAACCTCGGCCAATATCGTGATGGTGCCCAGCACGCTCGGTGGCGGAGGCGGAGGATCGGGCGGAGGTTTCACCCTTAACTCGCTAGGCGCGTTGAATGCCACGAATTTCCAGGTGAGCATTCCTGGCGCGTCGATGTCGTATTTGATGAGCGACAGCGATACGAAACTGATTCAGAATCCGGAAATCCGCGCGCTCGACAACGAGAAAGCAACTTTGAAGATTGGCGACCGGGTCCCGGTCGCGACCGGATCCTTCGGTGCAGCCGCGGGCGGCGGCGGCGTTAGTGCACTGGTCAACACGCAGTTCCAGTACCTCGACGTGGGCGTGAACATCGACATTACACCGCACATTCACTCGGAACACGAAGTTACCCTGAAGATGACTTTGGAAGTCTCGTCCGTGAGTGGAACACAGAACATCGGCGGAATCAGTCAGCCGATCATCGGACAGCGGCGCATCGAGCACGAAACCCGCTTGCGCGATGGAGAAGTCAACCTGGTTGGCGGCATCCTGGAAGACACGGAGACTCATTCACTCGCTGGATATCCGTGGCTTACGAAGATACCCATCCTGAAATACCTCTTCGGACAAGAGGACAGACAGAGGCAGGAAAACGAAATCGTCTTCGCGATCACTCCTCACATCGTCCGTGCACAGGAAGTGACTGACGACAATTTGCGCCTAGTCGACCTTGGCCGTGGCAGCTCAGTCACCGTGGGACACACCGATCCAAGAAGGACCGCTCCAGCTCGTACCCCGAACACCATGGAGCAGACTGCCTCCCCAAACTCTCCGAACCGCAACGCGCCACAGAAGGCAGTCACGCCGCCCGCCGCGCCTCCGAAGCCCGAACCGTCGAAGACACCGGCGCCCGCGCAGATCCCCAGCGCTGTCACCACAACTACTCTGGTCCGTCCGGTCAAGGCAACCCCCGACGAACAGACGTTATCGCTCCAACCACCGGAACGGGCCAAACCCCGCTCTACCGAGGATCCCTGCCCCTACGGAATGCACTCCATGGGCACCCAATATGGAGTTCTCAACTGCGCTTTTGATTGAGTGGGGCACCCGCACCCGGGCACCTGGGCGAATTAGGGACAAACGATTCGCCTGCCTTCAAAAGTGGAATTTCAACGCCAACTGAATCAGCCGTGGCGACTGTGCCTCGAGAATAGAGTTAAAGGTTGGCGAGCTGATGTCACTGTCGGGCAACCGGAAGTTCGTGTGGTTCAACAGATTAAAGAACTCCGCCCGGAACTGAAACTCTTTCCCTTCGCCCACCGTAATGTTCTTGAATGCGGAAAAATCCCAGTCGGCGTAGCCCGGCCCCTGCGCGACGTTGCGCTCGGCGGTCCCGAATTGCTGCACCGGCGAATTAGGGTCCTGGATGATCTGTTGGAATGCGTTCGCGTTCAGCCATGCGCCGGGGGTATGTGGCCCGGAGTTGGGATTTTGCCCAGGGACTAAGTTCGGCCGGTTTGAGAAGAATCCGCTGATCTCGGGCGCGGATCCCTGCACAGAAAAGTCTGTCGAGTCGAAGACGGTGAACGGAGTACCGCTCATCAGGGTAACGATACCGTTGACCTGCCAGTTACCGAGCGCCTGTTGATACCATCCGTGCGGCTGTCGCCACAACGGCAAGCTCCACTGATAGCTGAGCACCAGACGATGACGCGAGTCGAACAGCGAGCGGCCGCGTTCTGCGGCCAGATCAAACGGATTCTGCGCCAAATCATTCTCTCCGGCCACCGGCTTGGCCGCGGAACCTGTCATGTTGAAGGAAGATGCATCATCGATGGACTTGGAGTAGGTATACGACGCAAGAAACGATATGCCGTGACTGAAGCGCTTCCTCAGGCTGGCCTCGAGTGCATGGTAAGAAGAATTAGCAATGCCCTCGATCAGGCCGGTCGACGAGTAAGTGCACGGCGGAGAAGCAGGATCGAGCGTGCATCCGGAATGAATTCGTCGGTTGTCGGCATTGCTGGAAGTAGAGATCGGGCTCCCGCTGGTATCGAATCCCGGAACGTAGATCGCGGGATTCCCTTCGACAAAGCGCGGCAGCTTCGTGCCTTTGGTTCCCACGTAGCCGACCTCGAGCAGGAGATCTGTTCCGAAGGATCGTTGCACGTTCAAGTCCCAGTCCTGCGCGTAGGGCAGTGGGAGATTCGGGGCCAGTGTCAGGTTGGTCAGCGGCTTTGCGAAAGTCCCTGCGGCCGGCGGGTTGCCAAAGTAAGGATCGGGAAAATTGAGAAACGAAGTGGGAGTAAGGCTGATCTGCTGGGTCTGTAGATACGGAGGAGCGCTGATCGGCGACTGCAGCGGTCCGCCCTGGCCCGTATAGTACGGCTCATAGAAGATTCCATAGGCGGATGTCACCAACCAATTCGAACTCCCGGTCGGATCCCACGCGATACCGACACGGGGTGCAAACCCCTTCTTGAATGTCGGTATCAACCCTGCGGGCACGCCCGTATCTCCCGGATAGAGTAGATCCGGGGGCGCATTGGGCATCACCGTCGACTGTCGTCCCGGAATCCAGAGTGTCTGCCGGTTATGGATCTCGGTGTAGGGGAACGGGAGTTCATAGCGCAGACCAAAATTCATCGTCAGTCGCGGTGTGACCTTATACGTGTCCTGTGCATAGCCGTTCAGAGAATTACCCCGGATGCCGCGCGAAAAATCGCCACGGCCTTGGAGAAAGAATACCGGCTGTCCAAAGAGGAAGCTGGCAAACGCGTCGGGTACTACGGGAAACGGCGCGAACACAAAGAAACCATTGGTGGCAATGCCTTGCAGCACGTTGAACTGCGAATGCTCGTACCCGCCTCCGAATTTGATTTCATGCCGCCCGTGGACCCAACTCAACGAGCCCGAATAGTCAAAAGCATTCTCATAGGTATTGCGGGGCCCGGTGATCGGATCTCCGATCGTGGTGTAGCCGTTGACCTGTATGAACGGCGGCCCAATCGCAAGGTCGAGGCTTGGTTGGTAACCAAAACCCAGGCTGAGGGGCGTTGTGTGGTTGGTCCTCTCTCCATAGAGAAATTTATTTCGCAAATATGAGAAGCGGAACACTCCGATCATCGACGGAGAGAACGTGCGCGTTTCCTGAGCGACGAAATTCTGCGCCCGCTGCTCTTGCCCTACGGGAAACCCTGGCACGCTCGCACCCGAAGTCGCGATGGGATGCAGTTCGGTGCCATCACTGAAGGCATAGCGGAAATTCAGGATGTCAGAACCACCCATGTGCTGATCCAGACGCAATCCGAACTGATTCGTGTCCTGATGCACGATTTGCGTCGCGGTGTAGACGTTGGTTCCGTTGTTAGGCGCCGGGAAGTAACTCAGCAGATTCTGTGTGATCGTCGGTACCGAAGACATGTCGAACTGATTGTTCGGATACGGCTGGTTGAGAAAAACATTAAACAGCTGGTGGTTGGGATTGTTGCAAAAACCGCCCGAGAACCCTTCCGGGCACACCACCGAGAAATCTCCCTGCCGCTCTGCCAGCGAAGGGACAGTCGACGAGTCCGTTTCCCCTTGTCGGTTGCGGAAGCCCTCGTAGTATCCGAAGAAGAACGTCTTGTCCTTGATGACGGGGCCGCCAAACGTCCCGCCGAATTGATTTTGCTTAAGCGGTTCAGTCCTGGGAGCGAAGTAGTTGGTGGCGTCAAAGACGTCATTTCGAAGGAACTCCCAGAGTGCTCCATGAAATGTGTTCGTCCCCGAGCGCGTAATGATGTTGGTGGTCGACCCTAGACTGGTTCCAAATTCCGCGTTCGCGTTGTGCGTCAGAATCTTGAATTCGGTGATGGCATCGACTGGGGGCTTGAGAACGAATCCGCCATCGACGCCATTGAAATTGTTGGCGCCGTCGATCAGGAAGTTGTTGGACTCGGGCCTCTGGCCATTGACCGCATATGCCTGACCGTCGCGAAGAGATCCCCCGGCTTCGGCTAGACCCGGAGTGAGAGGCACGACCCCGGGTTGCAGCAGCCCCAATTGAGAGAAGTTCCGGCCGTTCAGCGGCAACTCCAGAACGTCGCGCTCGCTGACTGTTTTGCCAAGACTGGTCACCGTCGCCTGAATCAGCTGAGCGTCAGATTGCACCTCAATCTTCTGCGTCTCGCTACCCACCACCAGACGGACAGGAATCGTCGCGGTCTCGTTCACGTCCAACCCAATGCCTTGTTGAATGTAGGACTGAAAACCTTTCGCCGTGGCCTGCAAGCGATAGTGCCCGACCGGCAACTCCACGAGGACGTACTCACCGCTTCGATTTGTCACCGCGCTACGAGTTAATCCAGTCTCCACCTGGATGGCACTGATCGACGCTCCCTGCACGCTGGCACCAACGGGATCCACAACGGTCCCGCGAATGCTGCCAGTGATTTGTTGAGCGGCGACGGGAAAGCTGACGAGCACAGTCAGAACGGCACCCATGAGACATTTCGAAACATATACACGTCGATTCACGGTTTCTCCCCAAGCGGACCAGCTCATCCACGCCGAGATCAAAATCGGAATTAGCCTGTTAACTGCTGATATAGGTACAGACGCCCTGAAGGCAGTTCTTGGACCCCCACGGTCCACAAGAACGAATGAGCACGCGAAAGGTAAAGAATCGCGGAAAGCGGCACAATAGCGAAAAAACATTAGAGCGGGTTCTAACGGAGTGACATCCAGAAAGGGCGCGGCTGAAGCCGCGGCGAATGTCGTGCGAAACCGAACGGCTTACCCCGCTGAGAGCAGTCGTTCACCTGTCTGTTCATCGACCTTTCGATGTGGCCGGTGCGTTCATCCGCGAGCGCCAGATCGTCTAACCACCTTCCGGGGGGTTTTGGGTGAAATCGCCAGGTAACAGCAAACTTGTTTGACGGAGAGATACCAACTCCTGCCCCTGTCTATGTTGACAGTATTTTAGGTTCCAGCCGACGAATAGTCTCCGACAAGCGTTCAGCTTGAGCGTGTGCTGCAGCTTCAGCTCTCTCCACTAGGTCCCAGCAGAGCAAGTTCCGACAAGCCACCAAGGGAGATTACAAACATGGGGCAATTCAATCCAAGCTATTTCTTGCACGCCGCAAACATCCTGTTGTTGGTAGCGTACAGCGTTCGCGACATTCTCTGGCTGAGGTTGTTTTCAGTGGCGGCCTCGCTGATCGCCTTGCCGTATTTCGTCCTGCAGCCTGAACCTCTGTGGGAGCCAATCATTTGGAGTAGCGTCTTTGCTGCGATCAATTCGTTCCAGTCTTGGCGTCTTTTTATCGAGCGACGTCCAGTTAAATTGACGCCCGAAGAGCAGGAAATTCGCCAGCTCGCCTTCCCGGATTTACCGCCTCGGAAAGTCCTGCAGATTCTGAGTATCGGAGCGTGGACAACTATGGGAATTGGCGAGCGAATGCTGGAGTTTGGCAAAAGTGTTGAGGCAATCTCGATCATTGTTCGCGGGAAAGTACGGGTCATGAGAGATGATCGCGTCCTCGGGGAACTCGTCGCGGGCCACATCGTTGGCTCAGCGCTTCTCTTGTGTGGCGTCACAGCCGATGTAGATGCAGTGGTAGTAGAGCCTGTCCGGTGCATGCGTTGGGAGGTTGTGCCGTTCGACCGCTACCTCGCCGCCAATCCCGAAACGCGGATTATCCTGCAAAAGTACCTTGCTCGGGACCTGGCCGGAAAAGTGCTCGCTGCTGCCAAACTTTAGAGTCATCTAGGACAAGAGTGTCCTAACCGCCTGCCTAAACAAAAAGAAGGCACCTGCGCGAAACTTTGTTCCGGTAATCGCAGGTCGACTATTTGGTCGTTCGATGTGGAAGTGCCACTTTTGTTTTGATTTCTACGGCTGCTCACAACGCGAGCCCGACGGGCGCGTGTTTCAGGAGCGACGAAAACTGCATCTCTTCTGACGGTTGCAAGATTTCCGCTACGGCACTCATAATCACCACTCTGCGCGGGAACTGTTCCGAAAGGAACCGCCATTGCGATGGCCGGATACCTGCGTTTTCCCAAAACGGGAAGTCGACGCCTTACGCCTTCCTCCCGTTTCCGCTCACTATAAGGAGACCGACACCGGTGTGCGAAAGGGCAGATGTCGCTAAAACGGGAATAATTTCTGTGGAAAACTTTTTGATGTGGGAAGTAAAGGACTTATTGGCTAGTTCTTGATGATGTGAGATGCAAAAAAACTGGGTCCTTCAGGCGAAACGTCATACGGCGCCCCTTCTCTAGTCGAATTGTGCCCGAATCGGTGTTGGTGGTCGGTAGCGGCCGCGCAAAAAGGCTGGCCGTTTGGATCGGCACATCGGACCCGTCCACTCGCACAGAATCGAGCGTGAGGCGAACATAGGCGCGATCGGGCGTGACTCTCGACGTGTGCGCGGTCTCGATACGACCGGAGACGATTGCGTCACGGGGAATCAGTGTGTTCCCCTCAACCACCACAGGCTCATCCAGAACCGCCGCGAAAGACTCTCTGGATCCGCTCCCGGCTACCAGTGGAACCTTCAGACGAACGGTGACAAGTGCTCCAGCTGGGAGAAGCGGCGAGTTCTCGAACGGGGGGGCCGTTCCCTGAACATCGTCGGAATAACCTTGCAAAGCGCTATCAGCGCTGCTGTCTTTTTGACTCTGAAATGGCGTTGTGCTGGATGGGGTTGCGGCTTCCCCAGGTAAGTTCGGGAAGCGACGCGAGCACCCGATAGTAAGTAATGTCAGCAGGATCGTCGGTGCCAATGCGCGAGATGACCTGCCCATCTGAGACATATTCAGACGCGTTTCTATCCAGAAGAGATGGCAACCCGAATACCAGATACCGTGCCATCAAATCAGAGACTTGGCGATGGCACTTTCGTGGGGTTGTGTACATTTTTCGCAAACATCCTCTTTTCGCCCCGGCGAACAACGGGTATTGCGGAACTCAGCGTCGAACGGGCGCGTCGAGACACCGAAAAGACGGTACCCGGCGGGAAACCTACTTTTGGCAACTTCGGCGGGCACCCGAAAGCCACGGCAGCAGATAAAAAAGCGGGGGGAAATGAATCCCCCCGCTGACAATCGTTTCGGTTTCCGGAGTCTTCGATTACGGCTTCTTCACCGGTTTCTTGGGCGCGCGCTTCGTTGCCGCCGGCTTTTTGACTTGACCTTCACGCCCGCCAATCAGCGTGAGGGCATCGGCGGCGTTGAACGGGAACTGGCGCACTGAGGTCTCGGTCGTCCCGCCCGCATTCAGCGTCACGTCCACACGGCGATTACTCGCCATGCGGATGACCTCAATTCTTGCCAGCGCTCGCCTCTTCTCTTCCGTAGTCAGCTCGGTGTTCTGAACGACAGACTCTTTTACCTGGTCGGTCGTGAGATTGCGTTCGGCGCCGAACGCCTTAGTGTCAATCGCAGACTCAGGAACACCCTGCTCGACCAGGAAGTTCTTTACCCGGGCAACACGGCGCTCCGTGAGAGCCTGGTTGAAGGCAGCGCTTCCGCGATGGTCGGCGTGACCTTCCAGCGTCAGATGCGCATCGGGCTTGACTTCACGGTACTTCTTGAAGTCCGTGGCAAGACCGTTGAGCGTTTGCTGCTGACTCGGCAACAGTCCGCCCGTCGGATCTTTCGCGGTGGGCTGAGCTGTCGCGAAGTAAACGCTGTGCAGGGCCAGCCGGGCTTCGAGCGCTTTGTCGACCGGTGGCGGTGGAGGATTCTGAATCGTAACCTGCGTTGAAGCCTGGGCGTTCAATCCACGCGAGTCGGTGCAGTTTGCGGTAATCGTGACCGGACCTGGCTGAAGTCCAGACGTATTGAGCGTTGCAGAGTTGCCACTGCCGGAAAGCGTCCCAAGAGTGGAAGTCCAGTTAGCAACCGATACTGGCACACCGTCGGGGCTGGTGCAGTTTGCGGAAACATTCACAGCGCCGCCCGGCGTCAGTTCCGTCGGACTTGCAGAGAGACTCATTGTCGGCGGATTCTTCGGCGGAAGCGGTTTGATGGTGTAGTTTGCCGAACAACTCGCCTCGTTCCCCTTCTTGGCCTTCGGATCGGTTACGTGCGCCGTGATCATGTAAGCGCCGGGCGCGACATCGTTGGTGTCGATACTGGCCGTGGTGTCTTTCCCGGTTACCTTGCCGCCATTGCCGCTCCAGCTATAAGTCACAGCGTGCTTTGGATTGAAGTTGCTCGCCGACACAGTGGCTGTAATCGGTTCGCCAACCATGACCTCAGTTGGCTGGACCGAGCAGGCAGCGATGGGGGACGGTGCCTCCGGTCCGCCGAAGCTGAAAACAACACCTGTCCGTAGTCTCACACCCTCCATCGTCGGACGCCTTAGGTTTGGAAACTCTGGCCCAGCTAACTCGGGAAAGTGATGACTCGCCCACATGTAGTCCACCTGGAACAGACGAATCGCGAACGTCTTGGTAAATGAAATATCCATACCGCCCCCGAGAAGGACGCCAACGCCGTTGGAACGGTTGGGAATATCCTGCACCGCCAGGCGGTTGTAGCTCGCCAGGCCGTGTAGGAAGAAATTCACACCTTCGTTGCGCCACATGAAGCGCGGACCACCGGAGATGGTGGTGTCATAATTGCCGGCCTTCGTGTTATATCCGAGGTCGACTTCCAAGCCCCAGTGAGGGTCGACATTGTAAGTCAGAGCGCCGCCAACGCCTTTCGCCATATCCGGCACGAGAAACGGGGTTGGGTTACTGGGATCACCAAACGCAAGTGGTGTTGTTATGTTGGGATGTAACCATTGATATCCGGCGAAGATATCCCACTTGGGAGTTGACTCAGTCTGTGCCGCCACGGGACCGGCGGTCACTAGCAGGGTTAACAATGCAACTGCGCACGCCAAAGCAACGCGCGTCGCGCGGCTTAAGCTGGTGATTTCCATGATTCCCTCCAGAAATTCAATCAACGGCTGAACGCCAATGCAGCAAGACCTTCAGCGGAAAACAACCGGGAAGAGTGCTTCTAAAGTATCGGGACCCAGAATTCTATCTCATAGCAATTAAAAGCAAAAGCGCAACGATACGCCATTGACGAATCAGGCACCCCGCACACAGAGTCCCATCCGCCTCCCGTGTACGCTGCGGACCTTGCCCGGAGGGAACCAGGCCGCGTATCGTTGGGGGTTGGCCCGTGGGCCTTTGGCCGCCGGGCTTGCGCATTGATGCCGTGGAGGAACAGGACAACAGCAAACGAATGAGCCACGAAAAGCTATTGATCGTAGAAGACGAGGAGAACGAGCGTTCCGGGCTCGCCGAATTGGTCACCTCGTGGGGCTATCGCGTCGAGACGGCACGCGATGGCGCGGAAGGACTGGAGAAAGCCACGCAGTGGTCTCCCTCGGTCGTGATCACCGATCTTAAGATGCCCCGGATGGGCGGGCTCGAATTGCTCGGGCAGTTGGCGGAACAAGCGCAAACCATCGCCGTCATTCTCGTCACCGCTCAGGGAACGATCGACAGCGCCGTGCAGGCGATGCGCATGGGCGCCTATGACTACATCACCAAGCCCATCGACACGAACCGGCTGCGTACGATTATTTCGAACGCCACTGCGCTGCTCGGAACCCGCGCCGAACTTGAGGCCACCCGCCGGCGGTTGCGTGACACCGGATCACTGGGCCGCCTCAGCGGCGCCTCCCGCAAAATGCAGGAGATCTTCCGGCTGATCGAGATGGTCGCGCCCAGCACCGCATCGGTGCTCATCACAGGCGCCAGTGGGACGGGCAAGGAACTGGTGGCGCGGACCATCCATGAACTCAGCTCGCGCAAAGACCGCCCATTCGTCGCCATCAACTGCGCCGCGATTCCCGAAACCCTGATGGAGAGCGAGATCTTCGGCCACGAGAAAGGCTCATTCACGGGCGCGCTGGAACGGCGGACAGGCTGCTTTGAACTGGCCGAAGGTGGAACGCTGCTGCTCGATGAGATTGGCGAAATGCCCATCGGAACGCAGGCCAAACTGCTGCGCGTTCTGGAGGATCGCAAACTGCGCCGCCTGGGAAGCAAAGTGGAGACTTCGGTCGATGTCCGCGTACTCGCCGCCACGAATAAGATTCCGGACGAGGCCGTGGCACGAGGCGAACTGCGGAGCGATCTCTATTACCGCCTCAATGTCTTCAATATTCACATGCCGCCGCTGCGGGAACACAAGGAAGACATCGCGTCCCTGGTTCAGCTTCTGCTCGCGGAGATGAGCCAGAAGCATGGTCGCAAGGTAACGGCAGTCAGCGAGGCCGTTCTCAATCAGTTCAACAACTACTCCTGGCCAGGAAATGTGCGCGAATTGCGCAACACGCTCGAGCGCGCGGTGATCGTCTGCGACACGGGCATGGTGGAGACCAAGCACTTGTCTCCAGGTTTCGGTCAGGCCCCACTGCGTACCGCCGCCAACGACCCCGACGCCGTTCGCCTAGGCGTGGGCACGACGGTCGAAGAAGCCGAGAAGATGCTGATCTTGAAAACGCTCGAGGCCACCAGTAACAATAAGACGCGTGCCGCCGAAATTCTGGGAATCAGTTTAAAAACCCTTCACAATAAGTTGAAAGAATACGGGAGCACGGCGGCGGAAGCCGCTCCCGGCAAAGAAGAGGTGCCCAGCAACTAGGCTGGGTCAAGTAGTCAGGGTTCTGATCTCTCAACATGCTGCGACGCAAAACAATCATCGTGCTGGCCATCACGCTGATGGTGACGGTGATGGTGACTGCGTTTTCCTATCTTTACCTATCTCAGATTCTGCGGCTGCGAATCGTCAACGCCTCCGATACTGCCAACAGCCTGACGCATCAATTGGCCTATGCCGCCAATAACGCTGTCCCCGATTTCGACAGCACGAACATCGACACCAGCGATCCCGTAGCCCTGAAGCGGGCACTCACAGAGTACGTACAGACCGACGTCGATCTCAACAACCTGCTGCAATCTGTTCCCGGCGACTGGAGGTACATCTACGATGTCGCCATCGTTGACGTCAACGGCAAGGCGCTGCTGCACACCAACGCAAGCCTCCTGGGCAAGGTCATCGAGCCTCGGCCTGATTTCGAACACGTGGTGCACGCCAATTTTCGCGAGCAGATTCGCCTGGTCTTCAGCCCGGCCGCCGTGTACGACGTGAGCTTTCCTCTGCAGTTATTGAATTTCGAGCCGCGACCGATGTCCGCCGCCAGTAGCGCTCCCTTCGGCACCATCCGTATCGGAGTGCAAACTATCTTCCTCAAGAGCGAAGTGCAGACGCGACTGATACGGGCGCTTTACGTCTCAGGTTCATTGATCATTCTGTCGCTGCTTCTCGCCGCGGGGATCTCGAACATTGCGCTCGGCCCGCTGAAAGAAATCAGCCGCAACCTCGACAGCGTGACCGCGGGTGAGGCCGACCTGCAGAGCCCCGAATCCCAGCACGACGAGTACGGCCTGGTCAGCCTAAAGATCGCGAACCTGGGACGCCAGATTCGAGACAGTAAAGAGATATTCTCCGCCCTGAAAGATAACGTGGACCAGCTGATGTCCAAGCTGCAGGACGGCCTGATGCTATTTTCCCGCGATTCGCGGGTGGTCCTCGTCAGCGCTCCCGTCGAATCCTTCCTTGGTCGCCCGCGCGGAGAACTGCTGGGACGTAGCGTGCAAGAGGTATTCGCCCGTGATTCTTTGCTCGGTGCGGCCCTGCTGGACGCGTTTGAGCGGCGGCGGACCATGTCGCAGCGCGAATTCGACGTAATCGGCGGAAAGCGCGTGCAGGTGTCGCTCGATTTCGTTCATGAGAAGAATTCGCAGATCGGCGCTCTGATCATCATGCGCGACACCGAACCGGTGCGGCGGATCGGCGACGAAATTGAAATGTCGCGGCGCCTTTCCGCCAGCAGCCGCGTCACACGTGGCGTGGCCCATGAAGTGAAGAACCCGATCAACGCTATCGTGCTTCACTTGCAGCTTCTGCAAAACAAGCTGGCCCAGCAGGAACCGGACACGCGTCGCCACATGGACATCATCGACAGCGAGATCCGGCGTCTGGATCGGGTCGTCCAGACGCTGGTTGATTTCACCCGGCCTCGCGATCTTCACCTCGAAGAAACCGATCTCCGCAGCATGCTGGAAGACGTCGTTCAACTTGCCGCTCCCGACGCCGAGCAGCACGGCGTTGCCATCGACCTTCACATGCCTGAGCAGAGGCTGCCCGTGAAAGTCGACCTCGACCTGATGAAACAGGCCATTCTCAACGTAGTGATCAACGGAGTTCAGGCCATGCCTCAGGGAGGGCGTCTCACCATCTCGGCGAGTCGCCAGAACGGCGTGGCATTGGCGGAAGTGCAAGACCAGGGCAAGGGGATCCCGAAGGATCTACACGATAAGGTCTTCGAACTGTATTTCACAACCAAACGAGAAGGCAGCGGCATCGGCCTGGCACAGACTTATCAAATTCTGCAGTGGCATTACGGTACGGTGGATTTCGAGTCGTCGGAGACCACCGGAACGGTGTTCCGCTTCCATATACCCATTGCGGCGCCGGCGGCGCCGGCTCACTCCGAAGACGCGGAGGGTGCAGCAACCTCTCAGCGCGGAGATTAGCGATTTCCCGGGCGGCCGACGATTGGGTGGCCTAGCATCACTTCAGAGCGTACTATGAGTGGAGATCCGCGTTTCGCTGTACGGGACCAAGAATGACTCTGGCCGCTGCCATCCTGTTTTTCGGTATTTCTTCGCTCACGTCGGTTGATGCAGGGCTGGTTGCGCAGTCCGCGCAGCAGTCGGCTTCGTCCGCGAATGCGCCAGTCGCGCAGGAGCAGACTGCGCAGCATCCAACGCCCCCCGAAACAACAAAATCTTCCGCGGGCCAGTCGCCTAGCGCGCCAGCGCCCGCAAGCAACCCTAAAGCGAGCACCGCGAAAAAAGTGCACCCCCAAAAGAAAGTGGTTCCCGCCGCCGCATGTGATCCAGCGCCTGCGAATTCGAACTCCGCGGGATCGAATCCTGCGACAACATCTCCGCAATCTGGCGGTGCACCGCCGTCTCCCGCCACTGACGCCCAGAAGAATTGCCCACCGGAAAAAACCATTGTCCGCAAGGGAGGAATCACAGAGCAGAGCATCCAGTTGGCTGGAGGTTCCACCGGCGATCAGGCACAGAAGCGCGATGCCGCCAATCAAATGATTGCGGCAACTGAGCAGAATCTATATAAGCTGACAGGTCGCCAGTTGAGCAACGCCGAACGGGACTCAGTGTTACAGATCCGCCAGTTCGTTGACCAATCCAGAACGGCGCTGACAGCGGGCAATCTGGAACGCGCTCAAACCCTGGCATGGAAGGCAAAACTGCTTTCCGAGGACTTGATCGACCCCAAGAAGTAAATGTGGCGACAGCCGCCTTCGGCTGTCGGGCGAGACGAAGTGAGCCGCCCCTTCCGCGCTGCCGCAAAAGCGTTAGCCACCTAAAGTCAAAAACCCCACCCTCTTTCGCAACGAACGCGAAAGAAGGATGGGGCCCCCGGAACGTTCCGGTTCCTACTTTCCTTTTGCCCGCGCGGCATTCACCTTCGTCAGCAGTTCTTGCGACATCGATTGCATCGGTCCCTGAATCTTCACTGCCTCAGTCAGGACTTCGCGCGCCTCGGTGAGTTTGTTCAGCTTGCCGTAAGCGAAGCCCAGCCCGTACAAAGCGCGGGCATACTGCTGATCGTCTTGCCCCTTGACCAGGGCAGCCGCAGCCTTGAGTTCCGGAATCGCGGCCGTCGTCTTCTCTTGCTTCAGATAAGCCCATCCGATCGTGTTGTGCGCCGCGCCCGCCGAGAGCTTGTGTGACTTGTCGGCATCTGGCGCATCCGGCTTGGCGACTTCGATCGCCTTCTGCGCATAGCTGATGGCCTTCGCCGAGTTGCCGGAGTCCCCGTAATAGGTCGCCAGCAGCAGCAGCGCCATCATCGAATTGGGATTGCTCGCCAGCATCTTCTCGCCAAACGCAACCAGGCGTGTCTGATCGTTTAACTGGCCGGGCCCGAGCGTGTACATGGCATAGTTCGAAACCTGATCACCGAACTTCGAGTCAGGATAAGCGGCCGTGAACTTTTCAATCTCCGTCATGCGGCTCTTGGGATCAGTCTCGGCCGTAATGACATTGAAGCCGCTAGTCTCTAAAAATTCGCAGTTGTTCTGGCTCGCATTCTTCTCTTCCGAAACCTTGCGCGCGAAGTCCTCGTCGCTCATGCCTTCCGGCCTGGCCTGCTTGGCGATGCTGTGGCAAACCTCGCCGCCTTTGGCGGCATAGTCCATCACTTTGAGATTGTTCTTGGCTTGCGTGGCCGTGCTGGCTTGCGAGACCAGGATATCGAGATTACGCGGCGATCCGGCCAGCGCCTTGTCGCCGTAGTCGAGCGATTTTTGAAGATCTCCACTACTCTGGTACGCCTGCGCCAGTTGCCAGTTTCCGTAGGCCATGGCCTGCGGATTGGAAGAAAACTTTTTCACAAAGTCTTCATACATGGCCAGTCTTTTGGAAGCATCCTGCTCATTGTTGATGGCCTGCAGATCGTGATCTTCGTCAGTTCCCGCGGCGATCACGATCCGCTCCACCTGGCCTCGTGCCTGGGGAATCGAGAATGCAATGACAAGAAGTGTGGCCAGCAGCAGCCCGATGCAGCGCTTCATGGCGAGCCTCCGGTATACGCGAGAGATGGATGAACTTCGGATCAGCAGCGAATCCTAGCGCTGAACGCGGCCGTACGCAAGGGCTAGCATCACGGCCCGAACAAGAGAATCTCACCGGAAGACTGGGGGGCTTATTTTCTGATTGCTGATTGTTGATTAAGACCCCATCGCAAACGCTTTTGGTTTTCAATCAACAATCAAAAATCAACAATCGACAATTAAGTTCTTGCCGCCCTCCGTGGTGAATTCCCGCCCCGTCCGCTAAAGTAGGAAGATGCGTGCGAGCTTCGGCCAACGTTCCCTGCGCTTCGTTTTTGCGGCCAACCTGATTTCCATGGTGGGCAGCGGGATGAACTCGTCCGCCGTCGCCTGGTACATCCTCAAAGCCACGCACTCCGAGATGGCGCTGGGCACGTTCGCCGTCCTGCAGACTCTTCCAGCCATGCTGATGCTTCCCTTCACCGGCGTAGTTATCGACCGCGAGGACCGGCGCCGGCTCGTCATGTGGCTCGATGCACTCCGCGCAGTGATCATCGTGGCCGTCGCCATCCTCGCCTTCCGCGGGCAGGTCAAAGTCTGGCAGCTTTACCTGATGAACACCCTGGTCGCCGCCGGCTTCTGGATGTTCTGGCCGACGATCACCGCGCTGATTCAAGAACTCACACCTGAGGGGCAGTTCGTCCAGTCCAATACATTTTTGCTCGCTGGTGTGCAGGGAGGATTCCTGATCGCCGGCGCGATCGTGGGATTCATCTACGACCACATCGGACTGGGTGGGGTCCTGACACTCGACGTGTCGACTTACGTGGTTTCGTTCCTGTGCTATTTCGCCGTGCGTAAGGGAAGACACATTGTCATGCGGCCTGAGGAAATTAAAGCTGACCTCGCCGCCGCCGAGACCCAGTTGGCCCGCTTCTGGCGTGAGATGAAAGAAGGCTTGCACTTTCTGCGCGATCATCGCGCCGTGGTCATGCTCGGCATCAGTTGGGCGTTGTTCCTGGGCGCCATGGTGACCGGTGTCGTCGTGACGCCATCGCTAAGCGACCGCGTGTTTCATGCCGGAGCCAAAGGTTATGGCTGGCTCAACGCGGGATGGGGCACTGGGGCGTTTGTCAGCGCGTTGTACGCTCCGCAGATCATCGCCCGGATTGGCGGACGGCGGGCCATCGCGTTCTCCATGGCGCTGCTAGCGGTGTGCGTCGCGTTCGCGCCCATCTCCGGATTTTTCCTTCTCGCGATCATCACATACTTCGTGATGGGATCGGCGCGCGGAGTTGGCGGCGTGGCCATGAATACCAGCCTCATGGAAATGGTCCCCAAGCATCTGATGGGACGCGTCCAGAACGCTTTCTATTTCAGCGGAACCTTCCTGCAACTTGTGCTGGCGATTTGCGTGGGGACAGTGGCGCAAAAGGTCAGTCTGGTTGTCGCCTTCGCAATCCTGGCATCCGTTTACGCCATGTCGTTCGTGGCATCCAGCTGGCCCGTCCCAGATCCCGTCCGCGAGGAAATGGCCGCGGACTAATGATTCTCAGGTTTCAGGGAATCTCAGTCTCTGCGACCTCCGCGGCTGTTCTCTGCGAACTTCGTGGGCAAAGGCTTTAGCCGCTGAGTGCGCGGAGAAAATCCGCAGAGGACGCCGAGAATCTGGCCGCCAAAGCCGGATCGGCC
The DNA here is from genome assembly GCA_035568275.1 of Candidatus Sulfotelmatobacter sp. Classification (GTDB taxonomy): domain Bacteria; phylum Acidobacteriota; class Terriglobia; order Terriglobales; family Acidobacteriaceae; genus Sulfotelmatobacter. The sequence continues at coordinate 1,278 of DATMOO010000302.1, read as the reverse complement.
TCTCCATGGTAAAGAATTGCCCTCGACTGGTATTCTTTTCATTTCCCAAGGAGAGTCATGTCCGCTGACCTACAAGGACGGAATGCCGTTGTCTTCGGAGTCGCCAACAAACGCTCGATCGCGTGGTCGATCGCGCAGGGATTACACGCGGCCGGCATGAAGCTTGCCATCACCTATCAAAACGAGCGCCTGGAGCAGGAGGCTAAAGATCTCATCCTGTCGCTCCCCGGCGCCGAAGCCTACATGTGCGACGTTTCCAAAGATGAAGAGGTCGCCCGTCTCTTCGCCACACTCAAAGAGCGCCCTGGCAAGCTGCACACCCTGGTGCACTCGGTCGCCTACGCGCCGGCCGACGAACTCAAAGGGAGTTTCGTTGATACCTCGCGCGAGGGATTCCGTATCGCGCTCGACGTGAGTGTTTATTCGCTGATCGCTTTAGCCCGTGCAGCGGCTCCGCTGATGACCGAAGGAGGCTCGATCATCACCATGACCTACTACGCCTCAGAAAAAGTGGTCCCGCGCTACAACGTGATGGCGGTCGCCAAAGCTGCACTGGAATGTTCGGTCCGATACCTGGCCTACGAAATGGGCAAGGACAAAATTCGTGTCAACGCTATCTCCGCCGGCCCGATTAAGACCTTGGCCGCCCGTGGCATCGCAGGCTTCGGCGACATGCTGCGCGAGCATGAGGAGCGTGCTCCTCTGCGACGCCGCGTGGAGATCGAAGAGGTAGGATCCACGGGAGTTTTTCTGGCCTCTAACGCCAGCAGCGGCATAACGGGCGAAGTAATCTATGTAGATTGCGGCTACAACATTATGGGGTTCTAGCCTAGTAGGCTGCTGAAAAACTGTTTCTGGTGCCAGCAATTCACCTCAGCGCTGAAGCCGGCACTGATTATGCGGCACTTACGGCACGGATCGAAGTCGCGCCCCTTCAAAACGAGGACGGAATCCGAGTTTTCAGCAGCCTGCCAGTCTGGTGCGTCGGAAACTGTGAGCGTTAAATATCGCGCCTCGATCCGCGTAACCGTGGTGTCCGGCGAGGAGGTCAAAGGCTTTAACCACAGAGGACACTGAGGATCACAGGGGAGACCCGCGACTTATAAATGTCCTGAGTCGGTCAAAATCGAGAGTCTTCAAAAAGGTGCCACGATGAATGCATTTTCTCTCCGGGCCATCGGAGTAATTACGATTTCTTGTGTTTTCCTGACTCTTGCCGTGCAGGCCGAGCCCGCTTCCCGCGCGGGCGCCGTTCTCGACTCCATGCCGCACGCGAAG
>DATMOO010000301.1:0-24132 GCA_035568275.1 Candidatus Sulfotelmatobacter sp. | reverse complement strand
TCCACCGAAACTCACTCTCTGGAGAAAAATCTATGAGCAAGTCTCCGTTTCTAGCTGCCGCCCTGTTTGCCGTAGCCTTTGCAATTCCCGCCTTTGCCCAGGACGCGGCGAAGAAGGACGCGGCCGTCAAACCCGCCGATCCTGAATCGAAAGTCGTTCTCGACTCCTGGAACGACATCGGGCGCAAACTTATCGCCATGGCCGAAGATTTCCCCGAGGACAAGTACGACTTCAAACCTACACCGGCCCAGCGCAGTTTTGCCGAGCAGTTGCTCCACGTAGCCGGCGCCAACTATTTCTTCATCAACCCGGTCATGGGTCAAAAACCTCCCGCCGCGGAAGATCCCAAGCGTGATCAGTACAAGACCAAGGCCGACGTCGTCGTCTTCGTCAAGAAGTCTTTTGCCGATGGCGCCGCTGCCATCAAATCCAAAGGCGAGAAGGGACTCAACGACACCTTCGTTGACTCTTTTTCCCACCAACAGGTCCGCGTGATCGACTACGCGTACGGCTTCATCGAGCATGGCGGCGAGCACTACGGACAATTAGTGGGCTACTACCGCTTGTCAGGGCTGGTCCCGCCAGAGTCACGTCCGAAGAAATAATCGACTTTGATCACCAAGACCTTGTCATTCCGAAGCGAGGCGAGGAATCTGCTGCGTGCCGACAGCGGCAGTCCCGCAGGAGAGCAGATTCCTCATCGGCTAACGCCGTTTCGGAATGACAAAGGTTTGATGACAATTACGTTAACCACCCTGACACCCGTTCTCTGGTTACCGGTAAGCGTAGGGATGCCGGTCCGCCCGTTCCGGAAACAGCTTGATCATCGCCATTCCCGCGAGAAATCCACCAATGTGCGCCCAAACCGCCACGCCGCCCAGATCGCGCCCCGGCTGCGCGGACGACAACGAAGCCGTCCCGGCCGCGAACTGAAGCACAAACCATTCACCCAGCACGATCCAGGCCGGCAGATAAAGCACAAAGACAAAGAACCACGTCAGGACTCGCGCCCGCGGATACAGCAAGAAATAAGCGCCCAGCACTCCCGCAATCGCCCCGCTTGCTCCCACCGTCGGAACGTTCGAATGCGGATACATGGCCACCTGCGTCGCCATGGCCAGCAATCCGGAGATCAGGTAGAAGATCAGATATTTGAAATGCCCGAGGTAGTCCTCAATGTTGTCGCCGAAGATGTACAGGAACCACATATTGCCGAGCACATGCATCCAGCTGCCGTGCAGGAACATGGAGGTGAAGAAGGGAACTACGACGTCCGGGAGCGTGTACTGCGGAGAGCCTGCCAGGAATGCCGCTAGATGCGCGGGAACCTCGCCATAGATTCGCGCGAAAGCCTCTCCCACACGTGGTCCCAGCGTCCACTGATAAAAGAAAATTAGGATATTCAGCACGATCAAAAACGTATTCACATAGGGCGTGCTGTAACGCGGCTGATCGTCTTTGATCGGAAACATGGCGGAGATCTAGTAATTTGGTAGTTTGGTAATTGGGAAATTGAAGGGCCTCGACGTTGAGGTCACTGAGAAGAGGATACTTTCAACCTTTCAATTACCAAATTACTCCACTACAAAATTACCAAATCCTCGTGAACGGCGTACTCATAATCGACAAATCTTCGGGCCTGACCTCGCACGATGTGGTCCACCAGGCTCGCCGTATCCTCGGCCAGCGTTCCGTCGGACATCTCGGCACCCTCGACCCCATGGCCACCGGCGTCCTTCCGCTGGTGATCGGAAGTTTCACGCGTCTGGCGCAGTTTTACTTGAGCTCGGAGAAAACGTACGAGGGCACGATCCGCTTCGGATTTTCCACCGACACCTACGACGCCGAGGGCGAACCCACAAGCGCGCCATCGAATCCGGCGCTCAGCAGGGAAGAGGTGGAAAGCGCAGCAGGCAAGTTTCGCGGGGTAATCTCGCAGACTCCGCCCCCGTTCTCCGCGAAGAAAATCAAAGGAGTTCCCGCCTACAAGCTCGCCCGCAAACAACAGGAAGTCCGACTCGAACCGGTGCAGGTCGAGATCAAGGAATTCGAGATTCTTTCCATGGAGGCCGACCGTGCTGCCTTCCGCGCCCGCGTCGGCTCCGGCACCTACATGCGATCCGTCGCTCACGACATGGGTCGGGCGCTCGGATGCGGCGCCCACCTCGAATCTCTCCGCCGCACCAGCGTTGCCGAATTCACCCTGGCCGAGGCCCACACTCTGGAAGAACTCACGGCGCCGGGAAAACCGGACGGCACTTTCAGAATTTCAGAATCTTTGGACAGCTACGTGGTCCATCCCCGTAGGCTGCTTCCGGCGTTTCCGTCGGTCACGGCCGACGAAATGGCGACGGCGCACATCCGCAGCGGACGCACTGTAAACCTGCCCGAACTCTCACGCGCCCGGCTAGTGAAGGTCTTCTCCGGACAGCACGACCTCATCGCCATCGCCACACGTGTAGCCGGCACGCTCTTCCACCCCAAGATTGTTCTCTGTGCTAGCTGAAATCACCTGCTGAGAATAGCCAGGTGCCCGATCCTTGTTTCGCGTCTTTTGCGAGACAGGGTGGGGATTTTGACTTTTAACTCCTCGCACCGCTGATGATCAAACGCCCCGTTGATATACCATGGCGTCGACTTAATCCTTACCTTTAAGGAGACTCTCCATGCTCCCACCGCTTTCCGATTGCATCTCGCTCCAAAGGCTGACACATTTGGTCGCACTCCTCGCTCTCGTTTCGCCAATCTGCAGCGCTCAGAACGCCGACGTCGCCAAGCTTCCGCCGGTGCTCGATGTCCACGTCCATGCCATGGACGCAGACTTTCCCGGCATCGCTCCCATGTGCCCGAACACCTCGAAGTTCACAGCATCCGATCCAAAAGGGAAGGAAGATCCCTTCGGCTGGGTCAAGGAACCATGCACTCCCGCGCTGTACCCGTCAGCCAAGGGCGAGTACATGAAGGACGTTCTGGCCGAGATGGAGCGCCTCAACGTGACCGCCGTCGTCTTCGGCGACCCCAAGAGCGTGCAGAAGTGGAAGGACGCTGCACCCAGTCGAGTCATCCCAGGCACGTCCTTCTCCAATGGAATGACGCCCGGCCAACGCGTCGCAATCGAAGAACTGCGCAAGGACTTCACGACAGGCGGCTTTAAAGTAATGGGTGAGATCGGCCTGCAATATGAAGGACTCTCGCCGAGCGATCTCTCCGTGGATCAATACTTCGCCCTCGCCGAAGAACTCGATATTCCCGTAGCGATCCACATGGGTACCGGAGGCTCGGGCCGCGCCAACGTGATGATGCCGAAATTCCGCGGCTCCATGGGAGACCCGCTCCTGCTTGAAGGTCTGCTGACCCGCCATCCCAAACTGCGCGTGCAGGTAATGCACGCCGGCTATCCCATGATCGACAACATGCTCACGCTGTTACAGGCAAATTCTCACGTGTACGTCGATGTCGCCGGACTGATCTGGAGTTATCCCATCAAGGAAGTCAACCGCTATCTTGAGCGCCTGGTCGACGCGGGATTCGAAGATCGCGTGATGTTCGGCACCGACCAACTGATCTGGCCCAAGCTGATGGCTTATTCGATCAGCATCATCCAGAACGCCGACTACCTCACTCCACAGCAGAAACGCGACATCCTGTACAACAACGCCGCCCGCTTCCTGAGGCTGGGCACCGCGCAATAGCCGTGTGGCGCGGGCGCTCTCGCCCGCGTCAGCTTCGGATGTAAATGATGAGCTCCGACGGACGCATGGCCGCCATATGCAATGTCCGATAACAGGTATTATGTAAACTAGTAAAACCGCCCGCCCGCCCGCCCGCCCGCCCGCCCGCGCGCCCGCGCGCTTCTTCCGTTCCGAGAACTTCCCCGCTAAACTTTCTTCCCGTCATCGCTCGGATTTGTCTGCGTTTTGTCGCGTATTCAAATAAGTAGTGGAGGAATGGCATGACATCAACGCTTTCAGCCCGTTTCCAAGCGCTATCGGTACTTTCTCTCGCCAGCCTGTTTGCGGGCCTCGTGCTGTTCAGCACGCCTGCGCTCGCTCAGACCACTTCCACCTGGAGGGGAGGCGCCGGAAACTGGTCGCCCTGCCCTAACCAGAGTGGCACCGCACTTTGGGACACCTGTAACGCCAATCCGCCTGCCTTCCCAGACGGAAATTACAATGCCGTCATCATGGGCGGCCCTGTGAATGCCACAGGCGCGTCGGTGGTCAACCTGAGCATTGGCACTGGCGATGTACTCAATATAGCGGGCACCACATACGTCGATATCACCGGCCCCAGCGTGGTCAACAACGGCTCGATCATTCTGACCAGCGGCAACGGATTCCAGTTCGAAGGCAACATCACCAGCACACTCAGCGGCAGCGGGAGTGTGGAGATGAACAACTCGGCCGTCCGATTCTGGGGCGGCAACGGTACCCCAACCCTGAACCTCCAGCAGCCCATCACTGGCCAAGGATCGATCCTGGGGCTAGCTCTGAACAATCAGAGCACGATCACGGCCAGTGGAGGAACGCTCAATATCCAGCCAGCGGCCGGGGGCCTGACCAACACCGGCACCATCAAGGCACAATCCGGCAGTACGATCAACCTGATCGGCGCCGCCCCGTTCAACAACACCGGCGGAACGATCAGCGCCCTAAATGGCTCGACCATCTGGCTCGAGGCGAATATCACCGGCGGGACGATCACCAGTTCGGGCACCGGAAACTACACCCTCGCCCCACCCGGGGCCGGAGCCGGCCTTCTCAATCTCACCAATGCGGGCATGTTCAATGTTCCCTCCGGCGCTGGCCTCAATTGGACTGGCACCATCACCAACACCGGCCTTTTCAATCTGCTCGGCCAAATCTTCACTAACGGAACGGTCACCCTGAAAGGCAGTGGAACCGTCCTTATGAACTCGGGCAATTTCAACGGGCTGAATGCGAACTCGCTAGTCAACCAGCAACTGATTCACGGCACCGGCAGCTTCTCTGCGATTACGCTGACGAACCAGGCCACCATCAATGCCGACAATTCCTCTGGCATGCTTTCCATTAACGGGAGTCCAACCACCAATACAAGTACTCTCGAAGCCAGCGGTGGGGGCACACTCGAACTGGCATCCGTGACCAACAACACCGGCGGCAAGATCGAGGCGCTCAATGGATCGACTGTCATCCTGGCCAGCGGCTTCAGTGGCTCTGGCGGCACGCTCTCGACCAGCGGGACCGGGACCATCCAAAGTCAAAACGGCCAGCTCGATGGCACGCTCAATATTCCCACCAACACAGGAACTCTTGAACTAAACGGTTTCGACCTCTTTACGAAGGGCACGATCGCCAACAACGGCACGATGTCGATCACGAGCGGTTGCATGATCATGAACCAGCCTACGACGCTCACCGGCACCGGCACGCTGACCATGAGTTCGACTGGATGCATCTTCGGGGCCGGACTCTCGTTTACCAATAAGAGCACCATCGAAGGCGCAGGCACCATCGGCGATTCCAATCCCATGCCGATCACAAACGCGGGCATGATCATCGCCAATCAGCCCGGAGGCACTCTTTTCATCACGCCGAATACGACTGGCTTCACCAACACCGGCACGCTCATCGTGAACCCAGGCAGCACGCTCGACATTACCGGGAACCTGAACAATCTGAACAAGGGCGTTCTGAACGGCGGAACGTACGCGGTCGGCGGCGTTCTCGACCTGCAGAATTCCATTGTCACCCTGGCTGCGCCCCTCATTCTGACGGGTTCCGGCGCTCAGATCTTCGACGCCTTCCACGGTGTGAATGCTCTGGCTTCCCTCACTTCAAACACCGGCAAAGGAGTGCTGAGCGTGCAGACCGGACAATCCCTCGCCACGGCCGGCAACTTTGCGAACAAGGCGAAACTCATCGTAGGCGCCGGCAGTACTTTCACGGCGGCGGGAGGCGCTTTCACGCAATCTAGCGGATCAACAACGGTAGACGGCACCTTGGCGGCGCACATTGGCTTGACTCTCACGAAAGGAACCATCCAGGGCAAGGGAACGATCGCGGCCCCTGTCACTTCCAACGCCGTCTTCGTGGCGGGAGACTCTCCAACTACGCCGGGCACTTTGACGATCAGCGGCAGCTACACGCAAAGCGCGACCGGCACGCTCGATATCCCTGTCAACGGAGCTACTGCTGGAACGCAATATGGTCGGCTTGTTGTTTCTAACGGAGTCAGTCTCAGCGGCATCCTCACCATCAAGCGCAAGGCGGCATTTGTTCCAGCAATCGGAACCAACTTCACTATCCTGAAAGGAAGCGTCGTCAGCGGGCAATTCACAACCGTCAATGGCGCGACCATTAACGCCGCCGAACATTTTACCGTGAACTATTCGTCCGGTGCAGTAACCCTGACGGTGGCCTCTGGCCCGTAACCTTGCTCGGGCCTTTCAGCGGCCGAGGTTCAACGCTCGTGAACGGACGGGCCTGAATTTCACCTGCACTACATTTTGTACTTCCCTAAGTCCTCGTCGTTGAGCCCCTCGAGCCACTTTCGAAGCTCGTCGCTCGTGACCCGGTCCGACATGTTGGCGGCCAACTTGGAGGTCTTCAGAACGGTCTCCTCTACGAAGATTGGGCAATCCACCCGCAGCGCAAGCGCGAGTGCATCCGACGGGCGTGAATCGATGCTGATGACTTCGCCGCTGCGCTCCAGCCAGATCACCGCGTAAAACGTATCTTCCTTCAGTTCGGTGACCACTACCTTGTGCACCAGCGTCTCCAAGCCTGTTAGCACGTTCTTGATGAGGTCGTGGGTCATCGGCCGCGGCGTGCTGACCTTTTCCATCTCCAGCGCAATCGCGTTCGCTTCATAAACTCCGACCCAGATCGGCAGTACCGTCTCGCCCCCAACATCCTTCAAGATCACGATGGGCATATTGCTTACTGGATCCATCATCAGACCGCGAATTGTCATCTCTACTTCCATCGTGACCTCCAATTGCGACTACATTACCAGTTCGCCGACCAGGCTATTAGGAAAACTTGCGGTGACCAGCACCGGCACATAGCTTCCCATCGTGGGCTCCTGCGAACCTCCAACCGTGAAGTTCAGCGTCTTGTTCTGCGAAGTGCGGCCGATCCACTGTCCGCGCGCCGGATTCTTCCCTTCAACCATTACTTCACATTGTTGCCCGACATATTTTCTGTAGCGTGATATCTGAATCTCGCGCTGCCTGGCCATGAGAACTTCCAACCGGCGGGATTTCTCCTCCTCGGGGATGGCGTCCTCTAGGCTCAAAGCGGGTGTGTTCGGCCGAGGCGAATACTTGAACGTGAACACGCCGTCGTAGCCAACCTCATCGAGCAAGCTCAGAGTCTGGGCAAAGTCGGATTCGGTCTCTCCCGGAAAGCCCACAATCACATCCGTTGTGATGCTGATTTCCCGCTTTGCGGCCTTGATCCAGGCGATCCGCTCAAGGTATTCGTCGCGCGCGTACAACCGCTGCATGGCATCGAGTACGCGAGTAGATCCGCTCTGGACGGGCAGATGCACGTGATCGCAGAGCGTTGGCACAGCATCGATGGCTTCCACAATGTCGCGTCCAAAGTCGCGTGGATGCGAGGTTGTGAAACGCACTCGCCTCATTCCCGGAACCTCAGCCACGGCAGCCAGCAACTCTGCAAACGATTTATTTACCGAAGGATCCCGGTAAGAATTCACGTTTTGCCCGAGCAACTGAATCTCCGTATATCCCAGATCCGCCATTTGCCGAGCTTCCGCCAGCACCGACTCCGAAGTCCGGCTGCGTTCCTTTCCTCGCGTAAACGGCACCACGCAGTAGGCGCAAAACTTGTCGCAGCCCTCAATAATCGTGATGTATCCGCGATGCGGGTTCGTCCGGGCCGTGAATTCGGTTTCGAAGCACTCATCGGTCTGCCGGTCATCGAGCCCCGTAATGCGAACCGGTGTCGCGCCCGCGGCAGGGGACTTCCCTGCTTCTAGCTGTACCAGCATGCTGGGCAGGTTCCGATATGAGGCCGATCCGCACACCAGCGACACATGCGGAGCGCGCTCAAAAATCTTCTCCCCTTCCTGCTGCGCCACACATCCGAGCACGCCGAATTTCTTCCCTTGCGCCTGCAGCTTCTTGAAATCCGCCAGCCGATGGAAGACTTTCTGCTCCGCTTTGTCGCGGATCGAACATGTGTTGTAGAGAATGAGATCGGCCTGCTCGACCGTCTCCACCTGCCGATATCCCTCCTGCACCAGCGTTCCCACGACCTTTTCCGAGTCGTGGACATTCATCTGGCAGCCGAAAGTCTCGAGGTAAAAAGTTTTCTGCGCCGCTTGTTCGCGAACCCCAGACATATAGAGCAAGTATAACGATGGAAGCCTCTAGCTGCCAGCCACACGGTGACATCCGCAATTAGACACCACGTTGTATAATTCTGCCGCTGTCCCTCCCCCCCGTTCCAGATTCCATTCGAAGAGGGATTCCCCATGACACGTCTCCTGATGTCTTTCCTTCTATTGCCCGCCTGTCTGGGCCTGAGCAATTCGGCCTGGGCGGTTTGGGGGAAGTTCATTTCGACCGGTGCTGGCACATCTATCGGTACACCATCGTGCGCCCAGGTCGCGACCAGCCACGTCGTGTGCGCTATTCGCAGCGGAAAATACGCCATCATGGTCAACGAATTTAACGGGACCACCTGGGGCAGTTGGACCACTCTAGCCGGAGCGGTGAGTTCCGATCCCAGCTGCACCAGCGATGGAAGCGGCAATGTGATGTGCGCAGCCACCGACATCACCGGCAAGTTACGGTGGTCTCTGTTTAACGGCGCCACATGGACCACTCCCGCGCTAGTCACAGCGGCGCTGTACTCCGAGCCCAGCTGCGCAAACTACACCGTCGGGCAGGTGCTCTGTGTCGCCCGCAACGCCACCGGCGGGCTTGCCTACACGCTTTATAACGGCGCAACGTGGAGTGCTGTGAAGAATCTCGCCACTATTGCCATTTCTCACCCCAGTTGCACCACCGACAACAATGGCGGCGTGATCTGCTCTCTCTACACAAAAGCCGGGGCAACCCTGGCAAACCGCTACGCGAACGGCGCATGGGAAGGCTTCCTCAATCTCACGGGGATCGCCGGCGGTGAGCCCGATTGCACCTCGATGAATCAAAACGGCAATGTAGTCTGCTTCGCCAAAGGTTACGCCTCGGGAGTCTATGGTAATCGCTTCTTCGGAGGAGCCTGGGCCGCGACCCGCTGGGGTGGTTACGGCGCCATGAGCGGCACCTTCAACGACAACGCCGGTTGCACCAGCCACACGGCTGGTCTGCTGGTCTGCGGCGCCACCGCAGTCACAGACAACGCGTTCTATGCCAACGTCTGGGGTGGCTCCTCCTGGTCGGGATGGAGCAAGATCGGCGGTAGCGGCACCGGTTCCCCCGCCTGCGCTCCACTTGGCACAGGCAAGGTCGTCTGTGTAATGAAGGCCCTCAACAATCTAATAACCAGCGTGGTCGGCCCGTAGGTTTATGTAGGGGCGGACGCCCTCGTCCGCCCCCGCGACCCTGAACGCAGTGAAGGGGAGCGTGGCCTCTCCACCGCTCGCGTTCGGCAAACACTGATTGGAACTGGCGTGCCGCAGCGCTCTTATGCCTTGGTTTAAAGTGTCCCGCTACTAGGCAGAATCTCCAGCATTTCCACGGTCGCGTTCGACGGCAAAACAACCGCGTTGACCACGGCCCTAGCCACCGTCTCGCTCGCCATCATCTTCTTCCGCGGAGCCGCGGGCCAGAGTGTCTTCCATATCTCGGTGTCGGTAGCTCCCGGGAAAAGTCCAATCACGCGAATGCCTCTGGGACGAAGCTCCTCACGCAGCGTGTTCGTAAGCCCGAGAGCACCATGTTTGGAGGCGTTGTAAGCAGCCGACCCGGCGAAGACTCGTGTGGCAGCGATCGACAGATTGTTCACGATCGTTCCACCGCGCGGAATCAGCATCAGCGCGGCCTGCGTGACCAGGAATGTGCCATCAAGGTTTGTGGCCATCACATCTTTCCAGACCGGAAACGGGAGTTTATCTACAGTGAGATTCGCGTGAGCGATGCCGGCATTGTTGATGAGAATGTCTATCCGGCGAAACTGGTGCCGGATAGAGCGGAAGAGATCATCCACAGCATAAGGGTCGCGCACATCGCACGGATGGGTGAGAATTCGGATTTTCTTACGCGACAGTTCCCTGCTGATCCTGGCCAAGGCCTTTTCATCGCGGCTAGTCAAAATCAGATTGCAGCCTTCGCCAGCCAACGCCCGCGCGATGGCCAGACCAATCCCGCGACTGGCCCCGGTGATCAGAGCGGTTTGGCCGAGGAGTCGGCTCACTGGCGAACGTTTCGTCATCGCTCTACCGGAGCCCATCATACCGGAAAGAATGTGGAGGTCGGACGCATTCGCGCCATCAGGAAGCATCTTCCTCCACGATTGTCATCACTGGAGGCGTGGTCGTTTCCTTGCCCTGGACATCTGGCGTAGCTTCACCAGAGCCATCTCAAGCCCCGACCTGGCGATATCGGAGAGGTCTAGATCGAATTCCTTGGCCAGAGTTCGAAACTCCCTGTCCATGCTGATGGGTATCCGAAAAGTATAAGGCAGCCCTCGCTCCTTTTCGGCGGCAGTCAGGAGTCTGGTGAGCGGGTCATCGTCAAGATCGGCGGCCTTCGCAGCGGTCACCGGTTCCCTGCTTTCTACAGCGCCGAGCTCAGCGCTTCCATCCAACGGAGGGGCCACCTCCATCGACGTTGGCAGATCGAGATCGGCGCCTTTTAAAATTGGACGTTCGCGGAGCTCGCTGAAGTCTGCGCCGAAGTTAATACCGCTGCCGCCCTCTCGCTTGTTGCTGCTAGCCATTTCAGAATCTCCTCCCTCAGAGATGTGTATTCGACTGCCCCTTTACTTTCCGGTGCGAGTTCAAAGACGGTGAGCCCGGCATCACCTGTCCGCCGAATGTCCTCACGATGTACAACCTCGCTCTCCAAAACCCGAATTGGCAATCCGACGAGGTTGAGCACCAGTTGAGACCGGGCGCCCTTTGCCGAGTTCGTACGGGCGTCGCGATTGTTAATAAACGCGAGAATGTCGAGGTCAGGTTTTGTATTTTCGCGAATGGCCAGGAGCCACTGCAGGAAGCCGATGAGTGCTCGCAAGTCGTGCCCTGACGGCATCACCGGTATCAGAACGGCGTTCGACACCAATACCGCATTGCGGAGCACTTCCCCGTCCTTCTCTCCCGGGTCTCGCGGCGGACAATCAATGAGTACGACATCGTAGGGATCCACCGCCAACGCAGCTTTCAGAAAGTTCCGAACATTCGTGGACTGCAATCCCAAGACTTCATACGAACAGCCGGCACTTTCCCCAGTTCTCCTCCAGGAGAAAGCACTCGCTTGACTGCCGTCGGCATCAACCATCAAGGTGCGATAGCCTCGTGCCACGAATGCTCCGGCTAGATTTGTGGTCGTGGTGGTCTTTCCACTCCCGCCCTTCTTGTTTGCAACCGCTATGATCGTCGCCATACGTGCACCATACCGCCCTCCACGCTGTGGATTGGAGTAACTATTATGGTTCCGTGGCCTGGCGCGCCCTACCGCCGCTTAACGGGCAGACCTTATCGCAATCAGCAGCTACCGCGTTGCGTAATGTGTGTCTGTAAGACATAGTGTCTTACAGACCGTCTGACAGACATGCTGACCGCTCTTCAACCGGCAGGTCAGTCCGCTAACTGGCCGCTTGGATGTGTCAAGCGCGTGCCATCTATGCTGCGCTTGCGCGATCCTGATCTGCTTAGCGGTACTCCAGTATCGCTATAGAGACGACGCTCTAGCGGCTGCCCTTCCCCTCGGCCTGTGAATGTCGACTCGAGTCGCACGCTCAAACGGCCGAACTGTTGTCCGTCCCGCAGCACCGTGTCCCCGCCGTTGCCTGCCGGACTAGTGCGACCTTAAGCAAGATCGTTGGAGGTTCGCTCAACAGATCTCGCTCATGGATCACGCGACCCTGAATCGCGCGCGCATGAGGGGGTGACAGCTCGACCAACCAGGCTGATGGCTCCCAGCCTAATAGGGGCGTCTTCTCTCGGACTCTTGCCTCGGGGTAAAGTTCCTCAGTCGATAAGTATCCGGATTGAGGGCCGACAGAGACTTAAGGTACAGTTAAACCTTAAAGTAGATGGGGTGCGCGAAAACCAGGCAATCCCTCATAGCTAACAGCCATTTCCTCAGCATCATACAGCGACTTCTTAAACAACCCAGAAGCGCGCAGTTCTACATATAGTAGTTACTCTGTAGTTAATAAACCAAGGCTGTTTAGTATATAGTTAATAGCGATTACTCGAATTTCCGGTCCCCTGCCAACCACTATATGTTGTGGTCCGTAGAGGCGGCAGATTTCTTCGAGGAGTGCTTCCACAAGAGTGAAGCGACGCTTTCAGCGCTGTGTTGCGATTCGACCGTGCGTGGATTTAACCAGGAAACACTTGAATGAGGATGAAGTGACACGTGAAGGAGGCGGGATCTTCAGGTATCACTTTAGGGTTCGACGTGAATTTGGCTGCGCATAAGCCTCCCTCTCTGCCGTTATCGTTGTTATTGTTATGTTATTGGGCGGCGCGCGTCTGGAATCCTCAGAAGGAAACGGTCCCCGCCGGCAGAGCACCGGGAGTCTTACCCGCATCTCACCAAAGAATTCGATATTCGGTTTTGACCAACCCACTACCGTAGTGCCAAGTCTGAACGTGCTCCAGCCGGACATCCTTAAGCAACGGCCCAAACAGTGGAATACCTTCACCGATCAGAACCGGCACGCGCGTGATAATCAGCCGCTGAATCATCCCCTCGCGCAGAAACCGCTGAATCGTGACGCCGCCATCCACATAGATATGGCGAATGCCCCGGCCTTCAAGTTTCGAAACGATCTCCCGGGGAGATCCCTGCATCTGCTCAACTCTTCCTGCAAGAACCTTCGATAAATCCAATTTCTGAGTGCTTAGAACGACGACGTTCTTGTCCCCATAAGGCCACTCCGGAAACGCGAGCACGCTCTCAAACGTCTTCCGACCGATGACCAACGCATCGACGCTGGCGAAAAATTCGTTGTAGCCGTGTGGCTCACCGCCGCCCGCGGGAAGGAAGTCGAAGGAGCCGTTCAGTCGGGCAATAAAACCGTCAACGCTTGTGCCGATGAAAACCGAAGCGATCATGGTGGGCATGATCGGCGCTTTCTCGGCTCTCGTCAATTCCTGATACCGCTGCCTAAAGTCCTCGCTGGTAGCGGACTTCGTTGACCACTATGCCTTTCCAACCCGAGTCTGTTCGGCGGCTGCCGTCTGCTACCCACTGATCGATTCGGTAAAAGCGCTCCGCCCGCGCGTTGCCCACCAAGACCCACAGCAGAGCCTTTCGATGTCCGAGCGCCAGAAGGTGGGCACGCGCGCCTGCGATCAGCGCCGCCCCAATGCCCTGGCCCCACTTGTCCGGATCCACGTAAAGCGCGCACAGCTCTCCGTGATCCGGAAGATCCGCGTCGCGCGACGGCATCGTTGTGGCAAATCCAAGGATTGCCCGTTCTTCGGCCGCCACGATCGTCCGCGGCTTTAAGGGATCGAGGTTCGCGAAATCGTAGCTTTTTGCCCGATCTTCAGGCCGCAGTTGACTGAGGTAGTCGTCAGGAAGGAGCGTGCGGTAGGCCACCTGCCATGAGCGCACGTGCACGCGTGCAACAGCCATGGCATCGTCTGGTTGGGCCAGCCGCAGTTGCATGTCAAATTATGGCACCAACCCGAATAGGGTAGCCGATCGTGCGCGCCTGAGGCGCTACACTCCATTCGGTCGTTGGCGGATCAGCGACAGGAATTCGCTGCGGGTCTCTTCCTCATTTCGGAAGCACCCCAGCATCGAACTGGTCACCGCCGCCGAGTGTTGCTTCTCGACGCCGCGCATCATCATGCAAAGATGTCGAGCCTCGATCACCACGCCCACTCCCTGCGGTTCGATCACCTTCTGAATCGTCTCCGCGATCTGCGTGGTCAGGCGCTCCTGAATCTGCAGACGCCGCGAAAATAGTTCAACGAGCCGCGGAATCTTGCTCAGCCCGATCACCCGCCCGTTCGGGATATACGCCACATGCACCTTCCCGAAAAACGGCAGCATGTGATGCTCGCACAGGCTGAACATCTCGATGTCTTTGACGATGACCATCTCATCGTAGGTGACCGTGAAGAGCGCGCCCTTCATGAGGGCTTCGGGATCTTCCTGGTAGCCCTTGGTCAGAAACTTCATCGCCTTGTGCACACGCTCAGGCGTGGCCGCGAGGCCTTCGCGCGCCGGGTCTTCCCCCAGGCGCACCAGAATCTCGCGCATGAGTTCTTCGTAACTGGCGCTGGTCGGAGTAGGTGTTTCTTTCGACGTCTCGGCTGGGACAGTCTTCATCAGGTTCTAGCCTCTACCGCGGCGCTCCGTTATTGCCCGCATATTCGAACGAGTTCATCATCGTCTCTTCCAGTCTCACCCGTTCCAGATGCGCAGGACGGAACGCCCGCTGCAATATTTCGAATATCTCTATACATAGATTTTCCGTAGTAGGAACGGTTACAACAAATTCTTTCCTGGTATTCAAATTCTCCAGATGGTAGCGCGCGAGCACTTCCCTTTCCACGCACTCGTCAAGATCGACCAGATTGCAGACCATCCCTGTAGTCGCGTCAACCGGCCCGCTCACAGTGACTTCCAGCGCGTAGTTATGACCATGCCCGTGCGGATTATTGCACTTGCCGTAGGTGGCGAGATTTTCTTGTTCGGACATGTCGGGGCTGTGCAGACGGTGCGAGGCCGAGAAGAGATACCGGCGCGTGAGGTGAGCTTTCATGAGAAGTTCTGGAATTCAATCGCTGATTACTGAATAGCAAGCCCAGAGCGAGGGTTTTCATTCAACAATCAACAATAACGCCCCTATTCCTCCCCGTAAAAATCCACGAACAAATCCGGCGTCTCGTACACGCGCACCCGATGCAGTTGCGCCCGCTGCAACTTCGGCTGCAGCCGCTGCCATACGGCAATCGCAATGTTTTCTGTTGTCGGAATCTTCGTCACGAACTCCGGCACTTCCTTGTTTAAGAACCTGTGATCCATGGCATCGAGTACTTCGCGGTGCATGATCTCCTTCAACTGTTTCAAGTCCACCACGAACCCCGATCGGGGATCGACCTCGCCCTTGACTGTGACTTCCAGCGTGTAATTGTGCCCGTGCCCGTTCGGATTGTTGCACTTTCCGAAGATGCGCCGGTTCTCTTCCGGAGTGAATTCGGGGCTGTGGTAGTAGTGCGACGCGGAAAACTCGGCTTTGCGGGTGAGATAGACCATAAGTCGTTCTGCGAACTTACCGACAGGGCCGCGAATGCGCGCGTACCAGTCGATTCGACGATTCTACCTATTGGACGATCAGTGTCCGCATTAGGGTTCAGGGCTCAATTCCCTGGGAGGCTCCACGCGATACGCGTCAATGGCTTGCCACTTCAAAGAATTCACCGTTTCCTGCTCAGGACAGAACGTCTTGTTCGGCTCGAACACGATGACTTTGTAA
Source organism: Candidatus Sulfotelmatobacter sp. (assembly GCA_035568275.1). Lineage (GTDB taxonomy): Bacteria > Acidobacteriota > Terriglobia > Terriglobales > Acidobacteriaceae > Sulfotelmatobacter. The sequence goes on along the minus strand of DATMOO010000301.1, from coordinate 8,512 downwards.
ACGTACCGCTTGCGGTGTGGAGTATCGTATGCGAGTTCAAAAGCAATACCCTTCTTCTTGTCAATCCAGAACACGGGCGGACGCGATCCCATAGCCGGTGAAGGTGCCGTCAACAGCACCCACGCGCGCATGTCCTTGTACGATTTTTCAACTTTCTCTGGCGGATCGAACGTGGTGATGTCGTCGGCAGTATGAAATCGTGTCGTCGAAGACTCGATCTGAAATATCTTTCCCTTCTTTAGCCGGATGAACACTTCGCCATGGCCCTCAGGATTGTTGGAGTCCGTCCAATCAATGGTCGACCCACAAGCGTCGTCCCACTCCTGATCGATGTCTTTTTTCGGAAACAGTTCCTGCGCGCGGTCCAGGGAGTCTCCGAGTTTCAGCGGCCCCAGGCTATGCCCGGGTTCGATGATGGTGTTGGTGAATCCTGGTTCCTCCGCGATTTGAGCGTGTAGTCGGAGATGGCCAGACGTGATGCCGAAGATGCCGAACAAGATTGCCAAAATCGAGACGAGAGGCTTCATGAGAGTCTTATGGCTTTGGTCAGGAACAGCGTTGTTCGTCTTGTCGTCCGTGCTTCCATAAGTGCGGCCTTTCCAGGCGACGGTTCCCTTCCTGTGCATTCTCTTCGAGCGAAAGAGAAGGTATGAGAACAGCGGCATACCGAAGAATACGGCCCATGCGGTGTTGCTAGCGGGGAAGTCTGCCTTCCGCAGTCGCTCGAAAAGCCAGACAAACCAAATGGACCAGACAACAATATATGGGACAGGATCCCATCGATTATCCATGACGAATGCAACGCAAAATAAGGCCCATAGGAGTAGAGTCTTCACCGCCAGCCACCCGGGCTTCGGAAACAGCAGCGCCAAGTTCTTCGTCCACCCTTCGCGAAGCTGCGCGAAATTCCGATACATGCGCGTGCGAACCGCATCGGCAGCATAACGAAAACGTATCTTCCGTCCCGAGGCCTTCACCCGCCGCGCCAGCGCAACATCCTCCAGGATGTCTCCCGCCACCGCCCCATGCCCGCCGACTGCATCGTACGTTTCCCGCCGGATCAATAGGAACTGGCCATTGGCAGCCGCAATCGGCGATGCCGGATCACTCACCTTCACCGGCGGAAACTGCCGAGCCAGTTCGGCAAACACAACCGGCAAGATCGCCATCTCCCAGAACGTGACCGCAATCTGCTCCGGCGAATACGAGAGCATCTCCGCTTTATGCTCCTTGGCCTCCGCTAGCGCCCGCGCCAGTGAGCCCGGCAAATGAACGGTATCCGCATCAGTGAATAGCAGCCATTCGCCCCGCGCTTCCCGCGCACCACAACTGACGGCGTTGTTCTTCCCTGTCCACCCTTGCGGAAGGGCTCCTGCCTCGATCACGCGAACTTGGGGGAATGATGCCGCGATCTCCACTGTGCGGTCCGTCGAATGATCATTGACCACGATGATTTCGAACTCCACTCCTGACTGCGAAACCAGCGATTCCAGGCAAGCCCCAAGGCTTGCTTCCTCGTTGCGCGCAGGAATGATCACCGAAACCTCAGGCTTCCCAGATGTTTCCGTTATCGGCATAGTCGATCGTGGTCGCAATCCAGCAGTGTGGGGACTCAACGCGGGAACTAGCTCTGCTCTTCCACCGCGCGGAATCCTTTATTATATCCGGGTGCGACCTCTCTGCTGCTCCTCACGTCTTGCGCTAGCCTTGATTCTTCTGGCCGCACTTCCCGCCTGTTACACCGGATCGCGGCCGCTACGCATCGGCTCTACAGCTCCCGAGTTCACGGTCCAGGACTCCGCTCGCTCCGTAAAACTCAGCGACTTTCGCGGACAAGTCGTCGTGCTGAACTTCTGGGCCACCTGGTGTCCGCCCTGCGTGGAAGAGATGCCCTCGCTGGTAGAAATGCAACGGCGGATGAAGGCAAAAGGCATCACGGTGCTCGCCGTCAGCGTCGACGTCGACCAGAATGCCTACCTGCAGTTCCTCAAAGAACACAACGTCAATCTGCTTACGGTGCGCGACCCCGACCAGAAGAGCAACGCGCTCTACGGTACCTTCAAATTTCCCGAAACCTACATCATCGATCGCAACGGCGTGATGCGGCGTAAATTTGTCGGCGGAGTCGATTGGACTGCACCCGACATCACCGAGTTTCTCGGCAGGATGTAACCGGCCACGCTTAATCTCATCCGAGGTCCAGAGCAGGTTGCAATTCGGGTTGACCAATGACTCCCTGCTCCGTCTTTAATGGTTGAATCCGACCTTGCTCCATATCTTGCGTCGTCCGTTCCAGCAGACTTTCTAAGCGGAAAGGAACTTTCATGTCAGCCATTCCCGCAGAGCTCATCAAGAAAAAAGTAGGCCTGTCGCTCATACTCGTCGCGTTTCTAGGCGCCGGCATATTGGCCAAGGATTCCGCGAAGCCTGCCCAGCCTTCCGCACGCCTGCAACGCGTGGAACAGATAGCCGTCGAATTGCCCGGCGCGCAAGGGGAAGCGCCACTCCGACTAAGCCTGCCTGAACTGATGAAGACCTTCAACGTGCCCGGGCTCAGCATCGCCGTCATCGAAAACTACAAGATTGTCGATGCAAAGGGCTACGGCGTCATCGCGCCCGGTTCGTCCACTCCAGTGACTGCGAAAACGCTGTTCCAGGCGGGATCGATCAGCAAACCCGTAGCAGCAACGGGTGCTCTGTCCTTGGTCGAGCAAGGCAAGTTATCTCTCGACGAGAACGTGAACAACAAGCTTACCACCTGGAAAGTTCCCGAAAACGAGTTCACGCAAACCGAGAAGGTCACTCTGCGCCGGCTCATGTCGCATACCGCGGGGCTCACAGTGCACGGATTTCCCGGCTACGACGTAGACGCTCCAATGCCCTCGATCGTACAGGTCCTGAACGGTGAGAAGCCCGCCAACACCGATCCCATTCGCGTCGACATTGTTCCCGGAACCAAGTCGCGCTACTCCGGCGGCGGAGTCACCATCGAGCAACTGATGATGATGGATGTTAGCGGCAAGCAATTCCCTGCTCTGATGCGCGCTCTCGTGCTCGACAAGATCGGGATGACCGACAGCAGCTATGAGCAGCCATTGCCTCCGGCGCGCGCTGCCATGACGGCCGGCGGAGCCTATAGCGATGGAAAACCGGTACACGGAAAGTGGCACGTCTATCCCGAGATGGCCGCGGCTGGCTTGTGGACGACGCCGACGGACCTCGCCAAGTTCGCCATTGAGATCGCGCTATCCAAACAAGGAAAAGCGAACCACATCCTGTCCCAGAAGATGACCCAGGAAATGCTCACTCCAGTCATAGATAACGTTGGCCTCGGCCTTTTCATGGAGAAGGACAACCCCGGTCAGTTCGGACATAACGGCGCCGATGAAGGCTTCCAAGCCTTGCTGACCATGAATGCCGACACAGGCAATGGCGTTGCTCTGATGGCGGACTCCGACAATGGCATCTCGGTCATGAATTACGTTCTGCGCCGAGTAGCCAAAGAATATGCCTGGAATTACAAAATGGAGCCGGATGTCGCCGGCGACTTGTTCCTGCTCGCTAAGCTCAAGGGAACAGCGAAGGCCTTGACTCAGTACGACGCGCTGCAACAATCCAAAGACGGAGCGTCGCCGACCCACGAGGCGATCCTCAACAGCTTGGGTTACCGGCTGCTCTACGGTGGGAAAGAGCAGGATGCAGTCGAGGTCTTCGAAAAGAATGTGCGCGAGTATCCGCAGTCGTCGAACGTGTATGACAGTCTCGGCGAGGCCTACATGAAAATAGGCAAGAAAGATCTGGCGGTCCAGAACTACGAGAAATCGCTCCAGATGAATTCCAAGAACAACAACGCAGTCGAGCAACTGAAGAAATTGAGGGGTGAGGCGATGAATCCGAAGGTCGTTGATCAAGATGGGTTCACGGTGATCGGCATTACGGCGCGGACGACCAACGCGAAAGAAATGACGCCGGACGGCGCAATCGGCAAGCAGTGGATGCGATTCTTTCAGGAAGGCGTATTTGACAAGATTCCCAATAAAGCCGATGCCTCCATCATTGCGGTCTATACCGATTACGCCAGCGATCACAATGGCGAGTACACCTACCTGCTCGGAGCGCGCGTGACCTCAGATGCAGAAGTTCCAGAGGGGATGGTGGCCAAGAAGATTTCTGGCGGAAAGTTCGCGGTATTTACTTCTGACAAAGGCCCGGCACCGCAAGTCGTGCCCGCCACCTGGATGAAGATCAATTCCCTGCCTCAAAATGCTGTCGGTGGAGATCGCCTCTATCGCGCCGACTATGAGATCTACGACGAACGCGCCCGCGATCCCCAAAATCTGCAGGTGGATGTGTACGTTGGAATCAAGTAGCGGTGTTTGGGCACGGCTGGTTTGTGTAGGGGCGGACGCCTTCGTCCGCCCCGCGACCCTGAACGCAGCGAAGGGGAGCGTGCAGCCACCACAACTGACTCGCTACACCATTGTCACCAGTACACTCCGTTTAGCACTGGTATGCACCCCACTGGAGCCTGCCATCCTTGAGGCTCTGCCGTCCCCGCGAACTTTCCCTTATAATAAAAAGATTCAGTAGTCCCTCTGGACGCCTCTGAGCGCGTGCCCTTTGGCTCCAGCGTGGTTTCGGCCCAGATTCGATGTCCTTTAATCCGACGCAGACAGATAGCATCGTTGTTCGCGGCGCCCGCGTCCACAACCTCAAGAATGTCGATATTGAGGTTCCCCACAACACCCTGACCGTGGTCACGGGAGTGTCGGGATCGGGCAAGTCGTCGCTTGCCTTCGACACCATATACGCCGAGGGCCAGCGCCGGTACGTCGAATCGCTCTCCGCCTACGCGCGCCAATTCCTGGAACGCATTGAGAAGCCCGACGCCGACTCGATTGACGGCATCGCCCCCGCAGTTGCGATTCGCCAGAAAAACACCACCAGGAATCCCCGCTCTACGGTTGCCACCGCCACCGAAATCTACGACTATCTGCGCCTCCTGTTTGCCCGCGTCGGCCGCACCTACTGCATCAACTGCGGGCGCGAGGTCAAGAAGGACACGGTGGACGAGGTCGCCGACTCGATTCAGGCATTAGAACACGGCACCAGATTGCAGGTGGTCTTTCCCCTGCAGCGCCCCGGAATGACAACTCCGCAGCCTGCCGAAAAAGCGGCGCGTCCGGCAAAATCGAAGAAATCCGCAGCCAAAGCCAACGAACCGCTTTCCGACGCCCTGAAGACTCGCCTCTTCGATTTACGCAAGGCTGGATTCAATCGCTTGGTTCAGGGTGGGCAGATCTTCGAGTTCTCAACCCCTGAGTCCCTGCTCGACATCAATTTCGCGAAACCGGTGTTCATGCTAGTCGACCGCCACGCGGTCTCGGCGGACTCCCGCACGCGTGTCGTGGATGCGATTGAAACCGCTTACCGCGAATCGGGAGAGGTCATCTTTGAAATTCCCGGCGACGAGAGCATCAGCGCAAAACAACTTCGCTTCGCCCAGCGCTTCGAGTGCAAATTCTGCAGCATCCGCTACGAGGAGCCCGAGCCTCGCCTCTTCTCCTTCAACAATCCCTACGGCGCGTGCCCCAAGTGCCAGGGATTCGGCAACACCATCGACTTCGACCTCGACCTCGTCATTCCCGACAAATTGAAATCCCTGGGCGAAGGCGCTATCGAGCCTTGGACCAAGCCCAAGTATCGTCCACTATTCACCGACCTGAAGCGTTACGCAAAAGCAGCCGGAATTCCCCTCGATATGGCGTGGATCGATCTCGCTGAAGAGCACCGCAATCTCATTCTCAACGGTGAGGGCAAATTTCTCGGCGTGCGCGGATTCTTCAACCATCTCGAACGCAAGAAATACAAGCTTCATGTCCGCGTGTTCCTGAGCCGTTATCGCGGATATTCCACCTGCTCCGAGTGCAACGGAAGCCGCCTCCGCATGGAAGCGCGGCAAGTGAAGATTCAAGGCCGCAACCTGTGCGAAGTGTGCTCACTGACCGTCGAAGATGCGATGAAATTCTTCGATCAGATAAAGTTGACCGTGGCGGAAGCCGACATCGCCGACCGTCTGCTGCAGGAAATTCGCGAGCGCCTGCGATTCCTGAACGATGTCGGCCTCGAGTATCTGGCGCTCGACCGGCTCTCCTCGACCCTGTCCGGTGGAGAAGCGCAGCGAATTCAACTCGCGACGTCTCTGGGTTCGCGCCTGGTCGGAACCCTCTACGTCCTCGATGAGCCCTCCATCGGTCTGCACCCGCGCGACACGCACCGACTGGTGAAGATTCTTCACGACCTGCGCAACTTGGGAAACACCATCCTGGTCGTCGAGCACGATCCCGACATCATGAAGGCCGCCGACCGTATTCTCGACCTCGGCCCCGGCGCTGGCGAGAATGGCGGCAAGCTGATCGCCGGCGGAACCTACGACGAGATCCTGCATAATCCTGCTTCGCTGACCGGGCGTTACCTTTCGCAAGATCTCCGCATTCAACCGCCAGCCACGCGGCGCAAGCCAGGTCCGCAGCAGATCAAAGTAAAAGGCGTCCGCGCCAACAATCTGAAGAACGTCGACATCAACATTCCGTTAGGCATGCTGGTGGCGATCACGGGTGTCTCGGGCTCCGGCAAGTCGACGCTTCTCCATCAAGTGATCTACAAGGCATTGGCGCAAGCCAAGCAACAGTCGGGCAACGGCGCAGCCGCGGCCAGTCCCGCGACCTGGGAGAGCCTGGAAGGCGATCAATACATTGACGAGGCCGTTCTTGTCGACCAGTCTCCGATCGGCCGCACGCCGCGCTCGAATCCCGTGACCTACATCAAAGCCTTCGACGCTATTCGTGACCTCTTCGCATCCCTGCCCGAGGCCAAGAAGCGCGACTTTAGCGCCGGACATTTCTCCTTCAACATTCCCGGAGGCCGTTGCGAAGTCTGTCAAGGAGACGGCACAGTCACCGTCGAAATGCAGTTTCTGGCCGACGTCGAGCTGATCTGCGAAGAGTGTAAAGGCACACGCTACAAGCCCCAGGTGCTTGAGGTCCGATACCGAGGAAAGAATATTCACGAGGTGCTAAACCTCACCCTCAAAGAGGCCCTGAAGTTCTTCGCTGAGGCCCCCAAGGTCACCGAGAAGCTACGGTCGCTCGAGGAAGTCGGTCTCGGATACCTGCGGCTCGGTCAATCGGCAACCACGCTCTCCGGCGGCGAAGCCCAGCGCATGAAGTTGGCCGCCCACCTTCAACCCGCCACCCGCGAAGCCGGCAGGTCCGGCAACGGGGAAAAGGTAAAGCGCCGCCTGCTTTATATCTTCGACGAGCCCACGACCGGACTGCATTTTGACGACGTCAGCAAACTCCTGGCCGCCTTTCGCCGTCTGATTGAAGCAGGGGGCTCGATTGTCGTTATCGAGCACAATCTGGAAGTCATCAAGACCGCCGACTGGGTTATTGATCTGGGACCCGAGGGCGGCAATCGGGGCGGAAAAGTCGTCGGGGTTGGGCCTCCAGAGGCGATCGCCGGGTTGCCCGGTTCGTACACAGGCAAATATCTGGCACGGGTACTGAATGGCAACGAAGCATCAGGCTCGAATGGCCGGAAGTAATCGAAACGTCGTGGTCCTGCGTTGGGTTTCCTTCGTGTACCTTAGTGTCCTTTGTGGTTATGCCCTTGGTTTTGCGGCGCACGCTCAGTCGCAAGCTTCCCCAGACTCCTCGTCGAGCCAGACCATACGTCACAAACCCGCCCAGGCCACTCGCCACACGACAGTTTCCGAGGCAGAAGCCCCCTCTCCAGAACTCACCAAAGCCGAAGGGCTGATCCAGGCCAAGAATTATGCCGAAGCCGAGTCGCTTCTTCGGAAGACAGTCGAGACGGACCCCGGCAATTACGTCGCGTGGTTCGATCTCGGATTCGTCGAGAACGCACTAGGCAAAACCGACGACTCCATCGCCGCCTACCGCAAGTCCGTCTCCGCCAAGCCTGACGTTTTCGAGTCGAACCTGAACCTGGGTCTGCAGCTTGCCAAAGCCGACCAGCCGGATGCCGAGCAATTCTTGCGGGCGGCTACGCAACTGAAGCCGACAAGTCACGGTGCAGAAGGCAAGGCCCGGGCATGGCTCTCGCTAGCCCATGTGCTCAAAGCTACGAAGCCCGACGAAGCAGTCGCCGCATATCGCCAGGCAGCGGCGTTGCAGCCTAAAGATCCGGAACCGCACCTGGCCGCCGGACTCTTGTTGGAACAGCAGAACCAATTCTCCGACGCTGAAAGCGAATACAAACAGGCGCTCGCCCTCGATCCCGCTTCCTCGGAAGCAATCACCGGGCTCGCCAACATCTACATGCGCGGCCGCCGTTTCCCAGAGGCTGCGGCCGAATTGCGGAAGCTGGTCGCGGCGCATCCGGACCTTGTCGCCGCCCACGTTCAGTTGGGCCGCGTCCTCGCCGCGGACAGCAAGCCCGATGATGCCATCGCCGAACTCGAGGCCGCAGCGAAGCTGGCGCCGGCAGA
>DATMOO010000300.1:0-46940 GCA_035568275.1 Candidatus Sulfotelmatobacter sp. | reverse complement strand
TGGTGTGGCTTAGGCTGATTCGCACAGAGTTAAACGTACGGTGAATGGAAGAATTCTGGTATGAGATATGAATTCTGGAAGGAGCGCTTTCAGATGTTCCTCCGCTTGCTATGCGGCAGCAGTTACTCTTCATATTCCGCGAGGCCGCAAGATGAAGCCGCGGGCGGGGCGAATTTTACCGAAGGTTTACAATGTGGCGCTCTATTCAACTTGGGAGGCGCAATGAAACAGTGGGCCTGGATTCTGGCCGTTCCGGTTTTAATCTCAATCTCCGTAGCGCAAACGCAGACCTCGGCATCAGTCAGCAGTGACGGAAGCGGCTCCTCCGCTAGTTCAGGCATCTGGCATGAGGCCGGTCTGAATGACCGGATGTTCTTTCCGAAGGATATGTTGTGGGGTTGGGCGCAGTTTGACCTGGCGCCTCCCCACAACGAGATCGATCCCAACCTGTGCGCTGGAAATTCCTATGTGGACGGGGGCGCAAATGCGCCTTGCAACATGTTCGCCCGCTACATGCTCTCGGGAATTCTGGAGGTGCGACCGTTTGGGCGCGGCCCGCTGCGAAGGTTCATGGTTTTCGGGGCGCCCGCCTTCCTGTTTGGCAAGAACGTACCCAAAACGCTTTATACCTGGTCCCCGGACGCGATCGGTATCGAACACTCATGGGGAGTGGGGATCTATATGACGCGGGGCTTCGAATTTCGTGTTACGCAGCATTTCCTATTTGATCGGCTGGGCGCACGGAACAAAAATCTTGGGGTGGCCGACCTGGGAAACAATGGCCCGTGGGGACGATATGTGAGCCTTGGCGTCCGCAAAACGTTCGGCACGCGTCGCTGGTAGCCCGCTAAACCCGCGCTGCCACCGGTACCGGTCGCCGGGTAAAGCGCCGAACCAGCCAGACGATGAGTACGATGAACGCTCCCAGAAGCAAGAAAGGCAAGCCGAAAACGATAAACAGCCACAGGGACGCGCCGCCGCCAAAGGTGGTGACATCGCCGCCCACGGTCGCCCCGGAATCGCGGCGGAGGCGCCCACCAAACACGGTCAGGCTTTTGACGTTCGCGCCCGCGTCGAGGCGCACGTCTCCGCCAAAGGCTGTCGTGTCGCCCCCGACTATGGCATCGCGCTCCACCACAACGCTACCGCCGAAGGTGGTCACGTCGCCATCGACGCGGCCGCGAACCCGAACGCTGCAAGCGAAGCAGGTCACTTCCGCGACCTTCTCGTCGGACCCGACGGTGACGTCGTGGCCGAACTGAGTCCGGTCATGGGAACCTTCCGCAAACGCAGGGATTCCGAAGGCCGATACCAGCAAAAGGCAACACATCCAGCGCAGAGAACAGAACCCCATAGATCCTCCTGAGAACGCGGATACCTCAAAACGACTGATGGAGATTATCCCACAAGGTGTAAAGCCGTGGGACCGTCAGACTGTGGGTGAAATCACGGGCCCTGCGCGAAATTCTCTATATAATGACAGTTTTTGCATAGAGGGGCTGAATTTCCTGATCACGGAGGCTTTCGATGTCCGGTTCTTATAACGGTGTTGCGGTACCGGCAGATGGAAAAACGATTGGCTATGCCGGCAGTAAGTACAGCATTCCTGACAATCCCATCATCCCGTTCATCGAAGGCGACGGAACGGGCCGCGACATTTGGAAAGCGTCGCTTCGCGTATTCAATGCCGCGGTAGAAAAGGCCTATAAAGGGAAGCGTCGCGTTGCCTGGTACGAAGTATTTGCCGGGGAGAAGGCAAAGGCCAAGTTCGACACTTGGCTGCCCGATGAAACCGTCGACGCCATCCGTGAATTCCGGGTGGCTATTAAAGGGCCACTCACGACGCCCGTGGGCGGCGGCATTCGTTCCCTCAACGTCGCCCTGCGCCAGATTCTTGACCTCTACTGCTGCGTGCGTCCGGTGAAGTACTACAGCGGCGTGCCCTCGCCGGTGAAGCATCCCGAGCGCATGAACGTGGTCATCTTCCGCGAGAACACAGAAGACGTCTACGCCGGCGTTGAGTGGGAGCAGGGAACCGCCGACTGCGCCCGCTTGATCGAATTTCTGAACAAGGACATGTTGAAGGGCGGCAAGAAGCAGATCAGGCTCGACTCAGGCGTCGGGATCAAACCGATCTCGATTACGGGAACGAAGCGCCTGGTCCGCATGGCGATCCAGCACGCAATCGAGAGCGGCCGCAAAACGGTGACGCTTGTGCACAAAGGAAATATCCAGAAATTTACTGAAGGTGCCTTCCGCAAGTGGGGCTACGAGATTGCCACCGAGGAATTTCGCGACAAGGTCGTCACCGAGCGCGAGAGCTGGATTCTGGACAACAAGGACAAGAATCCGAGTTTGAGTATCGGCCAGAACGCCGAGATGATCGAACCCGGTATGGAATTCGCGCCGCCGGCGTTCCGGCAGTCGGTGGAAAAAGAAGTGAAAGAGGTGCTGGACGCGATCTATGCGACGCACGGCAACGGCTCTTGGAAGAAGAAGATCATGATCAACGACCGCATCGCCGACTCGATCTTCCAACAGGTGGTGACGCGCGCCGACGAGTACTCGGTGCTGGCCACGCCGAACCTGAATGGGGACTACATTTCGGATGCATGCGCGGCCCAAGTCGGCGGACTCGGCATAGCTCCGGGCGCGAATATCGGCGATGGCTACGCAATTTTCGAAGCCACGCACGGCACAGCGCCGAAATATGCCGACAAAGATGTAATCAATCCGGGCTCAGTCATTCTGTCGGGCGTGATGATGTTCCGCCATCTCGGCTGGAACGAAGCCGCCGATATGATCGAGCAGAGCATGGAGCGCACCATCGAACAGAAAAAAGTCACCTACGATTTCGAGCGTCTGATGCCGGGTGCGACAAAGGTGAAGACCAGCGAGTTTGCCGCCTACATGATTGAGAATATGGGAGCAGGCGTGCTGGTGTAGGGCAAGTGCTTGAACTACGAAGGACACGAAGTAACACGAAGGAATCGAATCTTGTGGTGTTCCTTCGTGCACCTTAGTGTCCTTTGTGGTTATTGATTTGTCGAAAGGACTCATTTCATGCGTAAGAAAGTCAGCATCGTGGGCTCAGGAAATGTTGGTGCGACTGCCGCTCACTGGATCGCCTCGAAGGAACTCGCGGATGTAGTTTTGATCGACATCATAGAGGGAGTGCCGCAAGGGAAAGGTCTTGACCTGCTTGAGGCGATGCCGATCGAGAAGCGCGACTCCTACGTCAGCGGAACGAACGACTATACGGACACGGCCAATTCCGACGTTGTTGTGGTTACGGCGGGCATCCCGCGCAAGCCGGGCATGAGCCGTGACGACCTGCTCAATACCAACTACAACATCATGAAGGCGGTGGTCAGCGAAGTAGTGAAGTATTCGCCAAACTGCATTCTGATCATTGTCTCGAACCCGCTGGATGCCATGGCGCAGACGGCTTACAAACTCAGCGGATTCCCTCGCGAGCGCGTGATCGGGATGGCCGGCGTGCTGGATTCCGCGCGCTTCCGCGCCTTTATCGCTGACGAACTGAAAGTCAGCGTGGAAAACGTGACGGCATTCGTGCTCGGTGGACACGGCGATACGATGGTTCCTCTGCCGCGCTATTCCACGGTGGCCGGTATTCCGATCACGGAACTGATCGAGAAGAACCGCCTGGATGCGCTTGTGCAGCGCACGCGCGACGGCGGCGCTGAGATCGTGAAGTATCTGAAGACAGGATCGGCCTACTACGCTCCGTCCGCAGCAGCGACGGAGATGGTTGAAGCGATCCTGAAAGACAAGAAGAAGATTCTCCCTTGCGCGGCGTATCTGCAAGGCGAGTACGGCATCAGCGGGTTGTATGTAGGAGTGCCTGTGAAGCTGGGCTCGAAGGGAATCGAGCAGATTATCGAGATCAAGCTAACGCCGGAAGAAAAAGCGGGGCTAGATAAGAGCGCGGCGGCAGTGAAGGAGTTGGTGGGGGTAATCGGAGTATAGCTAGGAGTCCGGTATGCGAAAAGTGATTTTGGTCCTCGTGATTGTCGTGGGCTTGGCGAACATCTGGTTTCTCTCGACCGAGTCGAGGGCGCATCACCTAACTGTCCGTACTTACTTTCGCACTGCCGAGAACCTGAAACCATATGCAAGGGTGAGATTCCATGGGGTCGACCTTGGCGCTGTGAAAGCTGTGAATCTGCGACCCGAATTCGGCAAGCGTCCGTAGAAATAATGATGAAATTGCGGGTTGATCATGGGTTGCAGATTCCCAACGATTCGATTGCCTCACCGGCGACTGACGGCGCCCTCGGGCCGACCTTCGTAGAGATTGACGCTTCTAAGGCTGCTGGGCCGCCGTTCAGAAATAACGAGATTCTCCAGTCCTTAGAACCGGACGCGATCACAAACGAGCAAGCCGCGCGGGCGATGGAAAAAATCGGAACTGTGTTGATAGAGGAATCACAAAAATTACGGCAAAAGGGCGCCGCGTCCTCAAAGTAGCCTCGCCGTCCGATCAAGGCGTCAGAGCGATTCCTCTCCCGCCTGCTCCTTGCCTTTAAAGAATTCATTTTCCGCGCTGATGCGGCTGACAACTGCGCGCCGTATCTCCTCGAGGTCGTAGCGAGGAAAGACCAGAATCTCCGGCGCGTGCAGATATCTCCACGACTTCTCGCGCAGCAACTTGGCCAATCCTTGCGGAGTGGCCACGAAATAAGATTGCCACCAGGCATGCCCCGAGTCCGGGTCGTAGAGTTCGATATTTAACTCATCAGCGAAGACTTCCGGATCGTCAGGACCGGGAATCGCATCAGCCTTCTTGAAGTAAAACTTGCGGATGCGGAGGTTCCCAAGTGCTGGATCGAGGGGCAGGGAAGCCGCGACCTCTTCTGCTGATGGAGGCCATATCTTCGGCTTGGACTCTTCACCCGGCAACAGATCCGCGGTGTCAGGCGTAGGCCCATTACTGGGAACGCCTCCCGAGATAGTCGGTCCTAGCCGCGAACTCCAGCGACCGAGAGCGAGCAGCCCTCCGCCGACAAGCACCAGCAATAGGAACTTCAGCCCGTCCACCGGGACTGCGAAAGTCGCCAGCAACATCGGGAGATTGTAATTGGACTCGACGGAAGCCCAGATTCAGTTTGACCATGGTCTTTGACCATGGTATAAACTACATATGAAAGAAATCGCCATCTCCGAATTCAAAGCGAAGTGCCTGGGCATCCTGGAAGAGGTCCGCAAGACACGCAGACCGATTCGCGTAACTCGCTTCGGCAAACCCGTCGCTGAAGTGATTCCTCCCTCTCCTGCAGAGGGAAAGGGTAGGCGACTCGGTTCCATGGTTGGAACCGGTAAGATTCTCGGTGACATCGTAGGACCCACCGGGAGTTGGGACGACTGGGATGCCTCCCGGTGAAACTGCTTCTTGACACTCACATATGGCTCTGGAGCATGCTCGAACCACAACGCCTTACGCGCCGTGTAGAGAAGGCGCTGGCCGATCCTGCGAATGAGTTATGGCTATCCCCTGTCAGCGTGGCCGAGTTGACAGTGCTGCTCCGCAAAGGACGTCTTACACTGCCGCACGACATTCAAGGGTGGGTAACTAAAACCATACAGGACCTGCAACTCATCGAGGCGCCCCTGACCATCGAGGTTGCGCTCGCCATATCGTCGATAAGCTTTCCGCACGACGATCCGGCCGATCACTTTCTCTCGGCCACCGCAAAAGTGTTTAACTTGACTCTCGTCACGGCAGATCAGCACCTGATAAACCTGCCAGGGATTCACGTCTTGGCGAATCGCTGATCACACCGTCTCGATGGTCACCTTCTTCAGCACGACATCCTTGTTCGGACGATCATTGCGGCCTCGCGGTACCTTGGTGATTTTATTGACCACGTCCTGGCCCTCGACTACCTCACCGAAGATGGTGTGCTTGCCCGTCAGCCAGTCGGTCGGGACCACCGTGATGAAGAATTGCGAACCATTCGTATTCGGGCCGGCGTTGGCCATGGCCAGTTTGCCGGGCTTATCGAACTTGTGTGGGGAGCCTTTGGTCTCGTCTTCGAACTGATATCCCGGACCGCCGGTGCCTGTGCCCTGCGGGTCTCCACCCTGAAGCATGAAGTCGGGAATCACGCGGTGGAAGATGGTGCCATCGTAGAGCCGGTCATTCGACTTCTTTCCCGTTGCTGGATGCTTCCATTCGCGCTTGCCGTCGGCGAGGTCGACGAAGTTCGCGACGGTCTTCGGCGCATCTTTCTCGAACAGGCGGCAGACAATGGTGCCTTCTGTGGTTTCAAATGTGGCGTACATTCCGGGTTGACGAGTCATAAGATCCTTTCAAAATCGGTCGTTAAGTGGTTGGTCGTTAGTGGTCGATAGCCGGGCAAGCTCGCGTAGAGACAGCCGCCTCGGCTGTCCCGCGAAGCAAAGCAAGCGGCGTCGCAGATACTATTTCGGTGTCGTAGCAGCCTTCGGGGTTGTGGCAGCGGTCGGCTTCTTTGCCGGTGTGGCTGCTCTCGCCGCCCCGCCTGCCTTCTGGATCGTGATGTGATTAATCTTGATGGGCCGGTATGGCCGATCATTTGTATCCGTACTCATTCTGGCGATCTGCTTCACCAGGGCGACGGTTGCTTCGTCGCATTGCCCGAAGATTGTGTATTTGCCGTTGAGCATGTCGCCCTGCTGCCCGGTGAGCGCCACTTCCGTGATGAAAAATTGCGACGTGTTGGTGTTGGGCCCGGCATTCGCATAGGCGAGGCGGCCGGGTTGGTCAAATTTCAAATCAGGCGAAACTTCATTTTTGAAGGGAGCGACCGGATCGGCGCCGGAGCCTGTGCCGGCCGGATCTCCGCCCTGAATCATGAATTGCGGGATCACCCGATGAAAGATCGTGCCGTCATACAGGGGCACTCCGTGCTTCATCGCGCCGCTCACGGGATTCTTCCAATCTTTCGTTCCCGTTGCGAGGCCAATAAAGTTGGCGACGCCGATCGGGGCTTTATCTGGAAAAAGCGTGCAGGTCATCTTGCCTGCCGCGGTGTCGATGATGGCAGTGGGCTTGGCCCCTGTTGCTCCGGTCGTCGCCGGTTTGGCCGCTGTGCTCGGCTTAGCGGGCGCGGCCGGCTTGCTTGCGGCCGCTTGGCCGAATGACATGGACGCGGATATCAATAGCATTCCGAGAATTGCGGGTGCTTTATGCATGGGTGCTCCTTGGAAACGAAGCGGGGATTGTTGAATGAGTCGCAACGTTGCATTGTACGACAGTGGCAGAGGAGTTTGGCTGGACCGGTGTTTGTCATCCTGAGGCGCGCGGTGCGTAGCGCAGAAATTCGCTCCAGTGGTAAAAGATCCTATCCGGACTCCCGCTCCGCTGGCGCAAGAATCTCGTCGTCCGGGAAGATTTGTGGCGTGGGCGGTAATGCTCCCGTTGCTGCCTCGAAACCGCCCAGGGCAAGCACTGAAAAAACCAGGATCAGAAACGGCGGAGGCGGTGATCCGCGCGCTCGGAGAGTAGCAGGCTTGCGTAGCGACGGACGCCTCGTCCGTCCCAGCGTTGGGGCGAAGGCTGACCTCAATTCCGAACTTTGTTTTCAAGAAGTACAGGTCTGAGATTCCCACCCTTGCAAAGAACGCAAGGGTGGGGCACCCTCGTTGTGCCGGTTCTCCAAAGAAACGAGAGTAGGCGACCAACCACCCGAGGAATCCCTATTGCCAGGATCTGAGGCCCAACACACGGTAGGCAGTGCGCAACTCCGCCGCAATTCTCTCGGTCTCCCCGAACTTATCTTTCATGGAATAACTCACATCGCCCCCGCCACTAACGTCGTGTTCACGTTCCCGATCATCGCGATGAAGGCTGGCCCGGCGATGCCTATCTCGTTCCTTCTGACGACCATCGTCTGCCTCTTCATCGCCAACACGGTTGCGGAGTTCTCGCGATACATGCCTTCGAGCGGTGGATATTACTCATTCGCGACCCGCGGCCTCGGAAGCCGCGTAGGATTTATCGCGACCTGGAGTTATCTCATCTACGACATCCTCGGTCCAGCCGCCTCCAGCGGTTTCCTGGGATATCTGCTCTCCGACACGCTGCACAGCGGATTTGGAGTTCGCGTGCCCTGGTGGCTATTCGCGGTCGCGACGTTCGTGGTGATCTGGTTCTTTACGTACTACGGGGTCCGGTTCTCTATGCACACGACCGCGCTGCTAGGCGGCGCCGAGATGCTGATCATGCTGGCGCTGGCCATCACGTTTCTGAGGCATCCCGGACCGGGTTCCCACTACAGTGCTCCGTTGCTGCCCGTGCTTTCGCCGCACCATTACCAGGGGATCCTCGCGGGGATGGTTTTTTCAGTGCTTGCCCTGAGCGGTTTCGAGGCTCCCGCTCCGCTGGCGCAAGAATCGCGTCGTCCGGGAAGTTTTGTGGCATGGGCCGTAATGCTCTCGTTGCTGGCTATCGGTGTTTTCTATGTGTTTACGTCCTACGCCAGCGCGATCGGTTGGGGAACGGGCAACATGGCGGCCTTCGCATCCGATGACAATCCTTACTATGCTCTCGGCCACAAGTTGTGGGGAACAGCCTGGTGGCTGGTCGTCCTTGCCATCATCAATAGCGCGGTGGGCGCCGGCCTCGCCTGCACGAACGCGGCTTCCCGCGTGATGTACACGATGGGTCAAACTGGCACGCTTCCCGCAGCTTTCGGCAGAATCCATCCGGTCCATCGCACGCCGACGTTTGCCATCGCGTTTCTTCAGGTTTGCGGATTGGTGCCGGTCCTGCTGGTCGGAGTGTTGCTTCGGCCTGAGGACATTTTCAATTTTCTGGGCACCATTGCTACGCTGGCCGCGATTCTGCTGTACGCAATGGCGAACCTCGCGTTGACGGCGTATGTTCGTCGCGAACTTCCACAGCACTTCAGCATCTGGCGCCACGCCGTCATCCCCTGGATGGGAACGCTCGCCCTTGTCCCCGTTTTTTTCGTCACCATGTACCCGGTACCTGCCTGGCCCTATAACATCACCCCCTACTGCTTTGCGGCGATTCTTGTCGCTGGGGTTGGCTATATGTACTGGCTTGCTGCGCGCGATCCTGAGGCGCTTCGGCGCGGGGCAACTATGTTGGTTGGGAGCCCGCTGGACGCAGCCGGCGATGTGAATTGGGATCGCACGGGGAATTGATTCCGGGAGCGGCGCCTCGCTGCGCTCAGCGGGACAGCCGAGGGCGGCTGTCCCCACATGTTCCGAGTTGATTTCTGCTATGCCAGCTTTTCGAAGAACCGGCAGATGGTTTCGATCCCGCGGTAGAAGTTCGGTATGTGGAACTTTTCGTTCGGCGCGTGCAGGTTATCGTCGGGGAGGCCGAAGCCCATCATCACACTGGGAATCTTCAGGACGTCCTGGAAATCGGTGACGATGGGAATCGATCCGCCGCTGCGGATGAAGACTGTGTCCTTTTTGAAAGTGTCGTGCAGGGCTTGCGTGGCGGCTTCGATGTACTTGTTATCGGTGCTCACGACGCAGGCAGGGCCCTTGCTCCAGACTTTCACTTTCGTCTCGATGCCCTTGGGCGTGTGCTTCTTGATGAACGCCAAGTATTTCTTAAGGATGTCGTCGGGATCCTGGTTAGGGACCATGCGCATCGAGACCTTCGCTTTGGCTTTCGCAGGGATCACGGTCTTGGCGCCGTCGGCGATGAAGCCTCCGGGCATGCCGTGGACTTCGAGCGTGGGGCGCGCCCATGTGCGATAGAGAACCGAATAGCCGGGTTCTCCGGTCAACACTTTCGATCCGACTTCGGTCTTGCGGTAGTGCTCTTCGTTGAAGGGAAGACGCTTCCAGGCTTTGAGTTCGGCTGCGGTCGGAGCCTTCACTCCTTTGTAGAAGCCGGGAATGAGAACTTTGCCTTTCGAGTCTTTCATCTTGCTGATCATCTCGATCAGGGCGAAGAAAGGATTCGGAGCGGCACCTCCGTACATGCCGGAGTGCAAGTCCGTCTTCGCGCCGTAAGCTTCTATCTCGGTGTAGACGAGTCCCCGCAGTCCGACGCACAACGTCGGAAGATCGGGAGCAAAGAGTTCCGTGTCGCAGACCAGGGCGAAGTCGGCTTTCAGCTTGGCTTTCTGCTTGCGGATGTATTCGGCGATGGACTCGCCGCCGACCTCTTCCTCGCCTTCGAAGATGATCTTCACATTGATCGGCAGCTTGCCGCCGCCGGTTTGCATGAGGGCTTCGAGGGCTTTAACTTCCATCCAGAGTTGGCCTTTGTCGTCGACGGCGCCGCGTGCGTATATGTTGTTGTTGCGCTCGGTCGGTTCGAACGGAGGCGACTTCCACTCGTCGAGCGGTTCGGCTGGCTGGACGTCATAATGCGCATACATGAGCACGGTGGGCTTGCCGGTGACATGCAGCCAGTCGGCGTAGATGAGCGGGTGTCCTTGGGTCGGGATGACCTCGACGTTTTCCATGCCGATGCGGCGCAGTTCGTTGGCGACGTAGTCGGCGGCTTTCTGGATGTCGGGCTTGTGTTCTTCGAGGGTGCTGACGCTGGGGATTCGGAGGAGATCTTTGAGTTCGTTTAGAAAACGCTGCTGGTTACTGCGGGCAAAATCGACTGCGGGAGAGGCCATGGTGAGTCCTTTCGTATTTGGACAATCTGAATCTCGGCGGGCACGGCGGGATTACGGCCCTGGGCTCCGAGGAAACGAATCAGTATAGCGCGACAGCGAAATTCATTCACCACAGGGGGCACAGAGGAGCACAGAGGGATTCGAGCGGATGTATCTCAGGATATTCTCGGCGACCTCCGCGAAACCTCGGCGTTCTCTGCGGTTATGGCTTTGCATAAAACCGCGCGGGAGCGAACGCGGCTAGGTCATGCTCAGGCTTGCGGCCTTCGATCACGTCGGCCATGACTTGGGCTGTTATCGGGGCGAGCAAGATGCCATCCCGGAAATGGCCGGTGGCGAGGTAGTAGCCGGGGATGTCCGTTGCGCCCAGGATGGGGAGGTTGTCCGGCGTTCCGGGGCGCAGGCCGGCCCAGTCTTCCAGGATCTTTGCGTCCGCGAGTTTAGGAACGAGCTTGAGTGCAGCACGATGCAGTCGCTGGATCGTATCAGGATCGGTTCGCTTGTCGAATCCCGCTTCCTCGACGGTTGCGCCGACCAGGAGTCGCCCGTCACTGCGCGGGATTAGATAGACATCCGGCGTCCGAATTACATGCTTGAGTAGATTTCTCGGATGCATCACCAGGCAGAGCATCTGGCCCTTGACGGGCCGCGTGGGGAGCCGGGAGGGTGATATTTGGCCCGACCAGCATCCCGCGCAATTCACGACTTTGGACGCGAGGAAAGATGTTTTCGCTGTGGTCACACCCGTGGCCCGTCCTCCCGATACATCCACGGAAGTTACGGCATCACCGGATGAGAAATCCACGTCTCGCTTTTTCGCCGTCTTGGCTGTAGCTGCAGTGAGTGCACGGGGATCAACGCTGCGTTCTTTCAAGTAAAAGGCCGGACGCGTGCTATCTGCCAAGGCAGGTTCCAGTTCGCTCAGGGCCACTGGCGAAAGGCTTGCGGGGGCGAATCCGGAATGCTCATGAAGGTGCTTCTGCGATGGGAAGACGATCGTGCCAGCATCGCGAAGGTCAACCGTCATGCCAGATTCGAGCTGCACTTCGTGAGCGAACTCGGGATACAGGCGAGCACTGGCGATCGCCAATGACTGCAGAACCGTCGCAGTTTCGAGCGGGCTATCGACCAGCATGCCCCCGGCGGCGTGAGAGGCTTCGCGACCCGGTTCACCGCGCTCGACTACCCGCACGGACGCACCGCGCTTCCGAAGGGCGAGGGAGAGCGAGAGGCCGATAATGCCTCCGCCGATGATGATGACGTCCCAAGACTTCACGTTAGCAATTGTAGAGGAGTAAAGACTCGGCTCCTCTGCGTTCTCTGCGGTTCAAGCTTTTTACCGCAGAGGGCGCGGAGAAAATCCGCGGAGGCCGCAGAGAAAGGCACACTGGCCCAAGCTAGGTGACAGCGCTTGTGCGGCCTAATAAAATGAACCGCATGAACAAGTATCTGGTTGGGGCGACACTGCTGCTCGCGATGCTCGTTACGGCGGTCCCGCTCTTTGCGCAGAAAGATAAAGACGACGAGCCGACCTCGTGGCTTTACTTTGTGGTGGTCAAGGACGACAACGGAAAGCCGGTGCGCAATGCGGCCGTGATCATGCATCCGGTGAACGCCAAGGGAAAGCAGTCCCGAGGCGGGTTAGAGTTGAAAACCAGTCCGGAAGGAAAGTGTGACTTTGACGGCGTTCCCTACGGTGTGTTGCGTGTGCAAGTTCTGGCGCATGGGTTTCAGACCTACGGCGAGGACTTCGACATTCAGAAGCCGAAGACCGAGATCACCATCAAGTTGAAGCAGCCTCAGGGGCAATTCTCGGTGTATGACGATCGCCCGAACGATCCGAACGCCGCGCCGAAGCAGGACGCGCCGCCGCCCGATCAGAAGGATAAGAAACCGAACTGAGGCAGCAGATTGCAGATTTAAGATTTCAGGTTGTGGATTGAAATCAGATTTTCCAATCTGCAATCTGCAATCTAAAATTGACCTATGGACTATCTACTGAAAACTGAACCCTCCACTTATTCCTTCGCTGACTTGCAGCGCGAGAAGACCACCGTGTGGGATGGAGTTTCGAATCCTGTCGCGTTGAAGTACCTTCGCGGAATGAAGCCGGGCGAGCGGTTGGTGATCTACCACACCGGGGATGAGAAGAGCGCCGTCGGAACGGCCAGCGTGGTCTCCGTCGACGTCTCCGACGCGCAGAATCCCCAGGTCAAGATTAAGGTAGGCAAAGCGCTTGCCAAGCCGGTTACGCTTGCCGAGGTGAAGGCCAACGATGTGTTTTCCGAGTCTCCACTGGTGCGGCAGGGAAGGCTCAGCGTGGTTCCGCTCAATGACCGGCAATACAAGTTCCTGACGGGAGAATAAGTACCCTACGAACTTATCCAGACCGATTCCCATCCGTTACATAAGTCACTTGCGACGCTGAAAACCGCTTCCGACAATGTCTTTCCAAGATATTTCCGGAGGGGCACATGGACGGTCTGGCGGCAAAACTGGCAAAAGAATCCGGCATGGGAACGCCAGTTCCCAATCAAAGCCCGAACGACCTGAACGGATTGGATCCGAGAGAAGTCGTGGATGTTCGCTTCTTTCTCAAACCGGAAGAACTCGACGAAGCCGCCACTATCCGAAACGTCAAGAGTAACCAGAAATCGCACAAAGCTCTGATGCGGACTATATGCGGACTGGGCGCGGTGTATGCCGCGTTCATTCCTTACCTCAAAGGCGCAACTTGGTCGATCTGGTGGCACCACCGGCCCGAGGCGTTTATTTTTTGGGGAGCGTTGCTGCTCCTGGACATTTACATCGTGCTAGGCCAGCCAGGAATGATGACGCTGAATCGCATGGCCAACCGGCTCGACGTGGAGCGGCGCATCTGCATCAGCCATCGCGGCATCGATATCACGCACGGCCGGCTGCGGCAGCAGAAGCAGTGGAAAGACTTTTCATTCTTCCAGGAAACGCCGACGATCATTCTGCTCCAGACAAACGGTGCGTCTTTCTGGACGCTGCCGAAAAGAGCGATCCCCGCTGGACGCGGGGATCAGTTGCAAACCCTGCTGAATGCGAAGTTGCGGCGTCGTTAACTCTACGGCCTCCTTACGATGAAATTCGCGCGTCGCGGTGGATCAGCGTTGAATCCAGGAAATATCCCAAGCCCAGTGTGAACGGGATCGCGCCGAGCGCGGCGGCGATCATCGCGTCAGGCTCGTAGCGAGCCACGATGGTGAATGCCAGCATGTATCCAACCGCGCCTGCGACCAGCAGGATTCCTGCACGGCGGGACTTCTGCGATTCGGAGAGTTCCGCTTGCATGGGGACCTCGACGCCACGCGCCATCGCGGCCAGGCGCTCGTCGGTGCGCAGTTTGCGCACGCGGTAAAAGGTATACATTCCAACGACTGCCATTGGTATTGCGAAGAGCATGATCACTGCTGCGAAGCCGGTGAGTTCTCCCATTTTCGTATCTCCCTTCCGGGTGTCCCCGGTTGCGTGAGTTCTATTCCGCTTTCTGGTGGAAGGTACGCATGGGGGAGCGGGGAAGTTCCATTAAGTTGGAAATCGAATCGCGGAGGTGTGGCGATCCTCCGCGAGTCGTCTGGGACAAGCTCTCACCTATAACGAGCGCAGGAAGTTCAACAGGTCCTGCTTCTGTGAAGCTTTTAACCGGTTGTAATTGGCAATGACCTTAATCGCCTCAGACCCACTGCTGCTGTGCGCCTGAATGGCTTGGATGAGATCTATGGTGCGGCCATCGTGCAGGAAGAACAGGCGTTGCCCAAGTCCCGACAGGGGGGCGGTGCGGAACTGCTTGCCGCTGGCCGCGCCTTGAGCGATGCCATCCTGTAAATCGATGCCCATCTTGTGCAGTGCGAAATCCGAGTAAGGGTTGTAGTTCACGTTCGACATGCCGGTATATGGCGATTGGCCGGTCGTGAGCGTTGGCGTGTGGCAGAGGGCACAGCCGATCGACGAGAACAAAGATGCCATTCAAGGTGGAGGCGGTTGACGGGGCAGGCGTCGGCGGCGCCGATAAACGGGCGAACAGCACAAAGTTGACCACGTCAGAGGACATTTCCGAGGCTGTCCCGGTAGTCCCGCCGCTTCCATTCACGGTATGAGTTAAATCTTCCGGGCTGCTGTTGAAGACGCAGCCTGCAACCGCGCTGCGCTCGTTCGGAAACAACTCGTTGGAGACGCCCATCTCGACGTTGTAAGCCTCTCCGGCAAACATCAGAAGAGACTTGTTCTGCGCTTTCCAGCCAAAGCGGGAGATGCTGCCGTCGTTTCCGCTGGTGTTGAAAGAACCTCCGATTCCTAGCGTCGAGCGGGCAGCGGCTGTCGCAGTCAGGTTGTTGATCAAAGCTTAGTCCGAGGTCGCTTCGACCAAACCGAGTCCAAACAGGGGCGTAGGAATGCGGAAGATCACGTTGCCTTGCGCCGCCGCGGTAGCGAAATCCGGCTGCGCCAGCGTGCAGCCCGGCGCATCCGGACGGCCCTGGATGGTGTAGAGATCGTGCACGCCGCCGTCCGGTGTGCCATTCGGGTTCCTGACGAATCGCGCTTCCAGCATCGGTCCGTTTGCCGTGACGAACGATGGAATGGCGTTCGTCGCGCTGTCGAGCGCGGCCAGCGCAATCTGCGGATTTGTGACTGAATTTTGCGGGCTGTTGAGGCCGGGGCTGCTGCCGCCGGGAGCCGGTTGGGCATGACACTGCGTACAACTGTTGCCGTTGAACGTAGGGCCCAGGCCGGAGCCTCGTTCGCCGGCGATCGTGCCAGAGACCGAATCGATTTCCTGCAGCACTTGCGATGCCTGGTTGAACAACGCCTGCTCATTGCCGTTTAGGGTTGGAAAGAAACTGCCTGCAGCTGCGGAGCCGGGACGGGGCCCTGGATCGTTCTGTGCGGAGAGATCCAAACTTGCGAGGAGAACTGTGGCAAAGCAGAAAGCGACAGGGGAGAGCTTTCGACACTTCATGAACAACCTCCTGGGGATGGACACACTTGTTCTTGAGAGTGCGGCACATTTTGCGAAGCGGCGCGGGGTCTATCCGCTGTTCTGATCAAGCTGCGAGCCGGCCACAACGAAACCGGTCCCGTGCCCCACCGCGAACGAACAGCGCTATGGGAGAGATGGGAGCCCCAAATGGATTTCTATCCTCGGATGAGGAAAGAATGGGACAACATTGCGGGGGAATCTATTCCTTGCGCAAATTGCGGTCAAGGGCCCGCAAGTTCATGTTGTGCTCTGATATGAAATGATTTGGCCGAAATAAAATCGCCCAGCCTGTTCTCAGACTGGGCGTTTTTGGTTTGTTAAACGACGAACGGGAGCAATCTGTTCCTGATGCGGTGTCGTCAGAATGGTGGAGTGAGACCCGTATAGTCTCCGTTCACCTTCGCGTCGTACGGCCCGTTGAGCATATCGAAGGTTTTGCCAGCGACACCAACTTGGCCCTGGCTCCAGACGATATTTCCTTTGGTGTCGACCTCAATGACTTGCATGTTGTATTGGTCGCTGATGAGTGTGTTCCCGTTCTTCAGGCGGACAGCGCGGGTGGGAAGCGGATTGGAAACGCTCCCGGGACGAGCATTCGTGACGTAGCTCCAAACGACGTTGCCGCCCTTGTCCACTTCGAGGATGCGGTTGTTATTGGAGTCGGTGATGAGAGTATGGCCGTTCGACAGGCGACTAGCAAAAGCAGCGCCGCTTAGTTGCGTGCAAGTTGCGCAACCGTAACTCCACACGATGCTGTGGCGCCGATTCACTTCGATCACCCGGTTGTTGTTCTCATCGGCGATGAGGATATGGCCGTTGGCCAGAAATTCGGCGCTGTTCGGATTGTTGAGCAGGTTGAAGCCGTCGCCGGTCACGCCCGTCTGGCCGTACTGCCACACGATCTTTTTGTTGAGGTTCACTTCGATGATCCGTTCATTCGCCTGGTCGGTGATCAGAATGTGCCAGTTCGGCAGCCAGGTATTCTGCACGGGCGTGTTGAGTTGATTGGGTCCCGATCCGGTGACACCAGCCTCCCCGTACTGCCACCATATTTGGCTGTCGGGGCCAACCAGCATGACGCGGTTATCGGCGCAACCGTTAGGGCAGGTTGGTTCTGCGCCGGCGGGCACACCGGTGCCGGCGATAAGCGTAAGAAATCCCACCCGCTGGGCGTCATTGACACCCACCACCGAGTGTGGCCCGGCAACGCTCGAGCCATTCCCAAAGCGCCAAACAACTCTGTGGTTGTTGGGATTTACTTCGAGCACACGATTGTTGTACTGGTCCGAAATCAGAACGTTTCCGGGAGCGTTGAAGCCACCTTGAGCCTGGGCAGTGACGGCGCAAGCGGCGGCAAGAGAGGCTGCGCAGACCCAAGTTTTGAGACAAGACAAATTCATGACGATCCTCCTTGCAATTCGCCGTTATCCCGCGAAAATGAGGCGCAGGGGAACGGCCTATGCGGGCACGGGCGCGGGCGGTTTGCTCCGGCGAGGCGTGCTGGCGAGGAGTCTGTGATCTCAATGGCGAGAAATTGTCAGAGGATTGTCAAAATGCTGTCACTTCTTCAGGAAATCAGGCCAATTCCTTGCGCAGTTCCCGTCGAAGAATCTTGCCGGACGCGGTTTTGGGAACCGCATCGAGGAAGTGCACTTCGCGCGGTTGCTTATAGTGCGTGAGGCGATCAGCCACGAACGAGCGAAGCTCCTCCTGGAGTTTGCCGCTTTCGACGAATCCGTCTCGCAGAGCGACGAACGCCACCGGGACCTCGCCTGCCTCCTCGCATGGACGGCCCACCACTCCGCACTCTTTCACCGCGGGGTGCTCGAGCAGCACCGCTTCGACTTCGGCGGGCGCAACCGCGAATCCCTTGTATTTGATCATCTCTTTGCGGCGATCGACGACGCGGTAGAAGCCCTCGCGATCGCGCGTGACAACATCTCCCGACCAATACCATCCGTCGCGCAACACTGCAGCTGTGGCCGCGGGTTCTTTCCAGTAACCCAGCATGAACTGCGGTCCGCGCATAACCAGTTCTCCGGGTAAGCCGGATGGCGCTTCGGTAAGGTCGTCAGGCCTGTCCGCGGGATCAATTTCAGATTGCGCCAGCACACGACAGTCGGTTTGCGCGAGAGGTTGCCCGATCGAATCCGGGTGATAGAGTTCGGGTTCCAGGAATCCGACATGCGTGACGGGAGAGGCTTCGGTCATGCCGTAGCCCTGGCAGACGAGAATATTCGTCAGCGCAGTGAAGCGCCGGGGAAGTTCGGGTGCGAGTGGCGCTGCACCTGACTTCACCCATCGCACCTGATGCTCGCGTGGAAATTTTCCCGCTTCGGCCGCCTGGCAGAGCGCATTAATGGCAGGCGGCACAAGCGGCATCATCGTGATGCCTTCATCGACCATCAGATTCGTGAGTTGTTCCACGTGGAAGCGCGGCATCAGTACCAGCTTCGCCCCCAGCACGAGCGCAGGATTGAGCATCACATTCAAACCGTAGATGTGATAGAGCGGCAGGCAGCACAGGATGTTGTCCGCAGGGTTGAGCGTAGTCGCGTTCGGACCGAGCAGTTGATAGATGTTAGCGACCAGGTTGTAGTGTGAGAGCATGACTCCCTTGGGAAGTCCAGTCGTGCCGCTGGAATAAGGAAGGACGGCCAGCGTCTGCTGCGAAGAAGATTCCAACGAGGGACAAGCGGCGGACACCGTCTTAAGCAGATTCGCGAATGGTTCGGAGCCTACCGCTGCAGTTCGGGTGGTGTATAGGTATCGCAAGTTCGGTAGTTCTGCGAGATTCATCCCAGCGATATTCCCGCCATCAGTGATCAAGAGGACCGCGCCCGAGTTCTGCAGTTGATATCGCACCTCGCGTTCGCGGTAGGTGGGATTCAGCAGAGTCGGGATGGCTCCAGCGAGTTGCGTGGCGTGGAAGGCCGCGCAAAATTCCCAGGAGTTGCACAGGAATATCGCCACCATCTCGCCCGGCTTGACGCCGGCGGCGGTGAGACCGCGCGCAAGAGACTCGACGATTTCTCCGTACTGGGCGTAGGTGAGGCGGCGTCCACACGAACAGTCTACGATCGCGGTCTTCTCCGCATTTCGACGGCAGGAGTCGAGTATCAGGTCATGGAGGAAGAGGTTCTGCGGATCCGCGTAAAGTTGCGTGCGCAACATGCCGGGAGGGATTGTAGCGGAAAACCCGGCGATTCCGAATGGGAAAAAGGCGTCCTGACTTAGCTGACCAGCTTCCTGAGAAATTCCTGCTCGTTCATGTGATACTTGAAGGCCTTGCGGCCGTCGATGAAGACCACGGGAACTTCATCGTTGAACTGGCGGCGGAGTTCGAGGTCGGTGTCGACGTCGACTTCTTGCCAGATGAACCCTCCACGGCGGGAGAGTTTGGCGAGACTTTCCTTCACCACTTCGCAAAGGTGGCATCCCTTGCGGGAATAGACGATGACGTTACGAGTATCTGGCATGCCGGGAGAATTTTAGCGCGAGCCAGGGCCGGTTTTCCATAAGTAAAAGAAGCCGAAGGTCACAATAACGTTATGGTATTCCCTCGCGGTATCCCGCTATATTGGGGCGGTAGAATCCACGCATGCACGCGCACGACAGAAAACCTCTTCGCGGTAAGACTGCGCTCATCACCGGAGCGGCTCGCCGGCTCGGACGCGCATCGGCATTGGCTCTTGCCGAAGCAGGAGCCGATGTGGCGATCACCTTCCGCAACTCGGCCCGCGACGCTCGAGAGACTGTCGTCGATCTGTGTGGCCTGGGCGTGCGCGCCTTTGCCCTGAAGTGCGATGTGACGGACGAAGCTAGCATCCGCACCATGATGAAAGAGGCCGGCCGCGAACTGGGACGCATCGACATCCTGGTGAACAACGCGGCCAACTACGAGACCGCCGAGTTCGAAAAGCTGACTGTCCGGCAGTGGGATGCGATTTTTGCGTCGAACACGCGCGGGCCCTTTCTGGTTTCGCGCGAAGCCCTGAAATGGATGCGCCGCGACCGCGGGAAAAGTGCAGGGAAACTCGAGGCGAAGATCATTAACATGGGATCGCTTGGCGGGCTGCGGCCATGGGCGACCCACGCTCACTACTGCTCGTCGAAGGCCGCGCTGCACATGCTGACGAAAG
Organism: Candidatus Sulfotelmatobacter sp.; assembly: GCA_035568275.1. GTDB lineage: Bacteria > Acidobacteriota > Terriglobia > Terriglobales > Acidobacteriaceae > Sulfotelmatobacter. The sequence goes on along the minus strand of DATMOO010000300.1, from coordinate 27,171 downwards.
TGATGGCCAAAGCTCTGGCGCCGGAAATTGCCGTGAACGCCGTGGCCCCAGGAATGATCGATCTGGGCGAGAAATCCGCAGCGGCCTTCATGCGCCGCATGGCCAAACAGACACCGCTGCGCCGCAACGGGCGTGGCGAAGAGGTGGCCGCCGCTGTGTTGTTTTTTGCAACCGCCCCGCAATTCATCACCGGGCAGATTTTAGCGGTCGATGGAGGACTGGGATTGTAGTTACCCCTCGGCTGAGGTGGGATCGATCATCAGCTTCACTTCGGAGATGCTGTTAGCCGGGAATCCACCCCGGCGGGCATGTTCCCGCACCATCTCTTCATTAGGGGCGATATAAATACAATAAATCTTGTCTTTGGTCACGTAGCTGTGCACCCACTGAATCTGCGGGCCCAGTTTGTTCAGAACACTGCAAGACTTCTGCGAGATGGCAATGACCTGATCCGGGGTGACATTTCCAACGTTCGGAATATCACGCTCAATTACATATTTCGGCATTCTCTTCCCTCCGGGATGTGCGATCGCCCGCTTGATGTCTGGGAAACCGCGCCGAGGATTGTAGGCTACTGCGCAGGAAATAGCCATTGCCGCCGCTGCAAGGTATATTGAGTTCGGAATGAACAAATCGAAGATCAGTTCGTCTCGTTCATCGGCCACTTTATCGAGGAAAGTAGCGAAAAGGAGCTCAGCGGGCTCTCTTCGTATGGCAGTCGCCATCATGGCTGCAGGCAAGGGAACCAGGCTGAAATCGCAACTCCCTAAAGTATTACATGAGGTTGGAGGCAAGCCTTTACTGGAGCATGTGATTCGAGCGGCCGTGCGAATCGTTCCCGCGCAAGATGTTTACGCAATCATCGGCCACGAGGCGGAGCGAGTCCGTACGGCCATGCATCACACTGGCGTCAACTTCGTGTTGCAGGCCGAGCAGCGGGGCACCGGACACGCCCTCATGGTGGCGCGGGAAGCCCTCACGGCATATGACCACGTCATAGTCCTCTCCGGGGATGCTCCGATGATCTCGGCAGAAACGATCGGCCGGTTGCGAGACTTTCACCTTGAACAGCGGGCGGCGATGACGCTGCTCAGCGCGGAGTTGGACAATCCAACCGGATATGGCCGCGTTCTTCGCAAGAGCCAGAAAACCGCCGAGGTGTTGGGCATCGTAGAGGAGAAGTCCGCCAGCCCCGCGCAGAAGAAAATTCGAGAGATTAATTCCGGCTTCTACGTTTTTGATGTGAAAGAGCTCTATTCGAGCATCGGAGAACTTTCCACCGACAACGCGCACCGAGAGTATTACCTGACCGACATGGCCGCCGTATTCAGAAAAGCGCGCCAGCGGGTTGTCGCCTGGAAGACATCCACTCCCAGCGAAGTGTTAGGCGGCAACACACGGGGTGAGCTTGCGGACATCGATCAGGAGATGAGGCTCGCCAAGTGCCGGCAGTTGATGGCGGATGGGGCCACGATCTTTTATCCAGCGACTTGCGTGATCGATGCAGACGTCGAGATTGCGCCCGATACTGTAATCGAGCCCTACGTTCAGTTGCTGGGCAAGACGAAGATCGGCAGTAACAGCCGCGTGCGTTCCTACTGCGTGATCCGCGATTCCGAGATCGGCGATGGAGTGACGGTCCGCCCGGGTTGCATCATGGAAGACGCGCGGATCGGGCCGGGGGCGATTATCGGTCCTTATTCCCATCTTCGTCCGGGAAGCGAGATTGGCGAGGGCGCCCACGTCGGCAACTTCGTCGAGACCAAGAAGATCAAACTGGGGAAGGGGTCGAAGGCGAACCATCTCACGTATCTTGGCGATGCTGAGATCGGCGCGGGCGTCAATATTGGGGCGGGTACCATCACCTGCAACTACGATGGCGTACACAAGCACAAGACCGTGATCGACGATGACGTCTTCATCGGCAGTGACAGCACGCTTGTGGCACCTGTGCGTGTGGGCAAGGGCGCATACGTAGGGGCAGCATCGTGCATCACGGAGGACGTTCCGGAAGATGCTCTGGCCGTTGCCCGCGGTCGCCAAGTTGTGAAAGAAGGATGGGTTAGGCAGAAAAGGACCGAGCGGGAAAAATCGTAGTATCTCTGCGAACTCCGCTCCTCTGCGATCTCGGCGGTTAAAGACCTACCGCAGAGAACGCCGAGAGCCTGGCTGAATAGAAAAGGCACCGTACGGGATACGGTGCCTTTGCGATCTGCCGCGGCGTTTCTTAGTGGGTCACGGCCGCGAACAGTTCCGAGTGCATGAGCGACTGGAATTGCTGGTCATTGGCTTTGAAGCGCACTTGCACGTTCTGGCCATCGGAATCGACCGATGTGTTCTCCACCGCAACTTTCTCGGCCGGGGTGGCGCTCACCTTCTTGTAGAGCATGTAACCCTTGAGCAGGGAAGAGACGGTCGAAGCCGTTGTGGAGTCCGAGGTGACGACCGTCATGTCAAAGGTTACGCCGCTGTTGAAGTTCATCGCGTAGCGGGAGCCCATCAAACGCTTCTTGATCGTGTCGTAGTCAGCGATCTTCGAGGCATCGCCCATGGCCGAGTGTAGTGCGTTCTGCGTGCCTTGCTGGTCAAGAATGCTCCAGACCGGGGCGGAATCGACGCTGGTCATCATGTCGGCCATGGTCCCATTCGTATCCAGACCCAGGATCTGACCATCCCGCGTATTCAGCGCTACGCGAATAGAAGTGGCGTCGCCGAACAGCAGCGTGCTGTCATCGAGGAAGCTCATGACCAAGCCCCCATCCATCGGGTAAATATCGTTGTTGTTGTACTTCTTCGGCACGTACTTCTGCAGCTTCATCTTCTTCAACACGGCCTTCATGTTGAATGGGCCGGCAGCCACTCCCACGGTCTTGACGCCCTGCTTGCCTGAGCGAAATGAGGCGAAAGTGAGGGTGTCGACGTCTTTTTCGGGATCGAGGCCGATGCCCTTCAGCGCTGCCTCAAACTGCTTGATGTTATCGGGCATGAGTTGCTGCTTCAACTGCATGGCCGTCGGCGAATCTTTCAGAGCGCGGTAATCCACCGAGATCAATTGCAGCAGGTCGGCGGGAACGCAGGTACGCGCCGAAGAGTTTAGCGGCATGGCATAGGCCATGCTTACAAGGAGCACAGAAGCCAGACAAATTCTCACAAGTCTCATAACGCCTCGAATCAAAAATGATCAGGATTGCGCACCTTTACTTGGATGCACGATCAGACCTTGTCGTTAATAGATCGATTTATTCTATTTTACTTGCATTCGGGGCGAAGCGAACAAAAGTACAGTGACCGTTGATCATTTGGAGGCGCCCATGGGATTGGCGCTGTCAGTTCGGCCGGGGGCAGATTCACTAGTCATCGTCTGGATCGCCGGGCGGAGTTCGATCGTTCAAGAAATGGCTCGCGCTGAACGGCGCATTGATGGTCTGAAAGACCAGCGGAGTCTGGTTGAAGTCGAAGCAGTCGGAAAGGTCATCGGCGCGGGCATCGGCATATCCGAGCGAGGATAGGCCGAAGTTCTCCTCCATGAAGTGGAGAATGCTGCCAAAATCATGGTTGACGTGAGAGATATGTGCCGCTTTTGCGTACGGCGAGATCACGATCAAGGGCACGCGGAACCCGTAAACATAGCCCGATCCCCAGCTGGTGCCATCCGCGATGACCTGCGGAGGAGGCACATGGTCGTACCATCCGCCCCAATGGTCCCAGGTCACAATGATGGCGGTATTCGCCCAATACGAGTTATTGCCGATGGTATTCGCGATCGACGCCACCCACGACGGCCCGCCAAGGTCGTTCTGATTACCCGCGTGATCCGAATTCTTGCCGGCGGGTATCACCCAGCTCACTGCAGGCAGTTGATTGTTGGTGATGTCGGTGAGGATAGGAGCGGGATTGTGCCCGTTGTAAATAACGACATGGTTGACCCAGTCCGAACCGGTACACGCCGTGCCATTCGGAGGCGGCACATTCGGCCCGCACATGTGTTGGATGGCGTTTGGCCCAGTCCATATCGATGTCGCAGATGGCGTGTAGTAACGCCAGGATAAATTCTTGGCATTGAGCTGGTCGGTCAGCGTCGGGTGCTCCGTGCAGGGGTAAATCTTGCTCGACTCCTTGCCCTGAGGATCGACCACGAAGACGTCTGCCGAGGGAGGCGCAGCGCAGCCGGTACCGACGCTGGTGTTTTCCGAGACAAAAAGATTGCTGGTTGCGGTGGGCGCAGAGGTTCCCGAGATGATGAACTGATGGGCAGGGAAGCTTGGTCCCTCATTGGTCTGGAACATGCGATCCCCGAACGTGTACTGCTCCGCCATCTGAAAATACGGTTGCACATCTGAACTTTGAACGTAGAAGTACTGAGGATTCAATGGGCAGGGTGCGACATTGCAGGCTATCGGCACCAGGTCGGCGCCGTCCATTTTACCGCCGTCGTATTGCTTCACGAAGGCACTATGGGCATGGCTCAGGTGGTAGTTGACGCCCAGGGATTCCGGAGTCAGCTGAATCATTTGGCCAGAGGAATTAAGCCCGCTGCTTGCGATATCAGCTCCCGCAGAAATTAAGACGGGATCTTGAAACAGATTGTCGGGGGTCCGGTTCTCCTGGAAGATGATGACGACGTGCTGAATTTTGGACGGTCCGAACGGATTCTGGAAGGGATTACCGCTGCTGCAGCCGTTTGCTCCAAGAAGCATAGCGATGCCGGCAGATCCTAATAGAAACAGATAGAGCAACGCGGCTCGTCTCACGGGAGACCTCGGGACTTACGCGGATCGCACCGAATTTTTATAGCAACCCCGCGAAATGGGTTTCCACTCGCTCCCGGCAAAAATGTTTAGGCCCTAGGAGCGAATCTTCAAGGTTCGCTGGCGGACCTGGTTCGCAAATGCCTGATCTTTGATCGAGGCAAGGTTGATCTCGACGTTCGCCAAAGCACCCGTGATGGCGGCCATTGCCAGCGCGGCGGCGGTTGTCAGATCGGATTTCATATTCGGATTCGTGATTGGCTCCAGTGACTTGGCCAGTTGCGTGATCTGATGAGCTTTTTCGGCCACACTCAGCGGGATGGCGGTAGCCTCCTTGAGGGCCACTTCGATCATAGCCTCGCCGGACTTCTCGTCGGCAGCCGACTTGGCCGTCTTGTAAGCTTTCATTACTGAGTTGTAAGACTCGGCGTCAGCATCGATCGCGGCCTTAAGTTCTTCACGCAGCGGCGTGAGAGTGGCGATCGCTGCGCTTAGCTGAGACTCGTATTGTAAGTACGCCTTCTTGCCCCGTGACATCGACGCGACCATGGCCGCGAGACCCGCTGCCATGGCGCCAGCCGCAGCCGATGCGCTGCCTCCACCTGGCGTGGCGGTCGGAGCTGCGAGTTGCTCAACGAAGGGCTCGACTCCGGCGCGCAGACCTCCTACTGCCATCTTGCCGCCCATTACGGCGGCGAGGCGGTTCTGGAGAATCAGGGACGAGTCAAAGTTCTCGACTTGCAGAAACCACTCGGCGGCATCTTCCAGCGCCTTCTTCGGGATCAGGCCGACAATTTCACTCGAGACTGGCATGGCACCATAGCGGGCCGCCTCGCGCTTAACGATCTCGAACACACGGTGTATGGGCGTCTGCTCGAAGTCGGTCAGGTTCATCGATACCTGGGCCTGGCCGCGCACCAGAAACCCCGCGCCTTTCACGAAACGCAGGCCGCCGCTGGAAAAGCGGACAGCTTTGGCGATCTTCTTGGCAATATCAACATCCGGCGTATTGAGGAAGACGTTGTAGGCGATGAGAAACTTGCGCGCTCCAACGACGGTTGCTCCGGCGGTGGGGTGCACGCGCGGTTCACCGATATCTGGGCGTCGAGCAGGATTCGTCGCGATCTCCGCCCGGATTCCTTCGAACTGCCCGCGGCGGATATTTTCCAGGCCCTGGCGTTCCGGGATTCTCGCGGCCGACTCGTAGAGATAAACGGGAATCTGATAGCGCTTCCAGATCTCTTCGCCGACATGATTAGCAATCGCGACGCAGTCTTCGACGGTGACGCCGTCAATAGGAATGAATGGCACGACGTCGGCGGCTCCCATCCGCGGATGCGCACCAGAATGAACATTAAGATCAATCAACTCCGATGCCGTGCCCACGCCGCGAATCGCGGCCTCCTGAATGGCGTCGCGATCGCCGACCAAAGTAATCACGCAGCGGTTGTGGTCGGCATCCATCTCGCGGTCGAGCAAGTAGACGCCGGGCATCTTCATGGCGTCGACGATGGCGTCAACTTTAGATTTATCGCGGCCTTCCGAGAAATTCGGGACACATTCGACGAGCGTGGACATAACGGATGAGGATAGCTGGCCCACGCGAGAGCCGCAACTCGGGTTGCGGGATTGGGTAGATCAATTCAGTCCCTGTAACAGGTAGAGTTCTGAGAGTTGGCGAAGAGTGTTGTAGGCGAAGAACTGTCCGTCGGGAGTTGTGACAACCCGGGTGATGCCGAACCCGCCGGCAGGGTCGTGCATCTCCAGCGTCCGCACCAGTCGCCGGTTTCCATTGTCCACAGCAACTCGATAGATGGCTGCGGACATGCCGTTGTAGTTCACGATATAGATTGCCGATCCTTCGGCTGTAATCTGAATCGGCCTGTCGTTTTCCTGCCATCCTTTTAGCTCGCGGGCAGGCGATCCCCCTTCAACCGGAAGAATCTGTGGGAGGCCCCTATCACCGCGCGTGAGAAGGAACTTCCCGTCCGGCGTAACTAACCCGCCGACTCCTTCGGGAGTGAGCGGTTGCAGTTTGCCGGAATCGGGGTCGAATATGAAGACGCGCACCTGATGTCCCGGTTCGTTGGCCGTCACTATAACTCGACGGCTATCGGCCGCGAATCCCTGAGGCACAACGTGCTCGACTCCCTCGGTCTTCAGTTCTTTTATTTCCCCAGCTCCGGTGGGAATGAGCCAGCGGCGACGCGGGTTAGCCTCGGTGACAGCAATCACCCATTTCTGATCCGGCGAGAGCGCGACAGCATAGCCTTCGCCCAGGCGCACAGCAGCGGCGCCGTCCGTTCCTCTCAGGAAAATCGTCCCCAACGACCCTCCACCTTTTCCGCCTTCGTGAAACAACACTTGTTTTCCGTCAGGGGACATATCGACCAAGACAGCCCGGTCGAGCCAGGTGAGTTCTCTCTCCTGCGTGCCCGGCGAGCTGGAGAAGAAGATTTTGCGCTCGCGATCGTCGATCGTAATGATGGCTGTACCGTCCGGCGAGACATCGTGCAGGGTTAAGTCCCCCGGAGCCGCCGCCAGAAGACGGAACGTCCCCGACATGTTCACGGCCATCAGACGCCGGGCGATCGTTGTGCTCGTAGGGTCGGCAGTGAACCAGACTTCGTCACTCTTAGGCGCCCAGGCCAGCCCGTACAGGCTGGAAAAGCTTCCAAACGATTTCGCGTTACCTCCTCCGGAATCGATGATGGTAATTGCGCCGCGATCATCACCCCTCCGGACATGTTCGCAAAACGCGATCTGCTTGCCGTCGCGCGAGATTCGCGGATGACTGATCCAGCCTGGTGCGTTCAGCTTGTAGACAACCTTGCCCACCGGATACTCGATGCGATTCTCGTTGCCGACGGTCCGCACTACGAGCAGGTGCGATCCATCGGGAGACCAATCCGACCATTCCACGTTCTCCAACATCTCGCGAGGCGCCGTGCCCCCAGTGAGGGGTGTTCGTCCCAAGGTGCCCTGGGTGCCGAAGAATCCGGCGAGCCCGGTGGGCTTGACCGAAACCGCAAGTTCTCCTGTCGAGGAGATTCCGAACAGGTCGACCTGACTTAAGCCGAGAGGACGCGATTCGATAACATCCGCCCGCGTCGAGTAGAGTTCCGGGGCCAACCCGGCCCATGCCGCACTGTAGATTACGGTGCGGTTGTCCGGTGCGAAACGCGCGCTCAGCACTGTTCCCTTGCGGAAAGTCAGTTGGTGGTATGTCACTTCAGACGATGTCTTTGCCCTGTGGCCGATCATGTAACCGAGGCACGCCGCCAGGGCCGCGAGCAGGACAGCGATAGGCAACTGAAAACGGCGCACCCGCTGAACCGCAGTTGGTTGAGCAATCTTTCGCGTCGAAGAACCGGAGCCCGGGGACAACGATTCAAGATCAAACCCGAGATCGCGTGCCGACTGAAACCGCTGATCGGGATTCTTTTCCAGGCAATGCCGTACGATGCGATCCAGCGCTGGAGAAATGCTGCGATTGATCTCCGTCAGTTCGGGCAGGTCATCCTTCAGGATGGCGGTCATCGTCTCGGCAGCCGTATCCCGGCGGAAGGCGCGCTGGCCAGAGAGCATCTCGAACAGAATCGAGCCGAATACAAAAACGTCAGATCGATGATCAACCGCAATCCCGCGCACTTGCTCCGGCGACATGTAGCCGGCGGTACCCAGAACTTGCCCGGCTTCAGTCAGGGAAATGTCTGCCTGGGTTAGGGTCTGCATACTACTGTTCGGCGCGGAGTCGCTTCGCGTTGTTTTGGCCAAACCGAAGTCCAGAATCTTCACGAGTCCATCTTTGGTGAGGAAGATGTTCTCTGGTTTCAGATCGCGATGGATAACTCCTTTGTCATAGGCTGCGGCCAGACCGCAGGCCACATGTATAGCGATGTCAACCGCCTTTCGCGCGGACACAACTCCGCCCTGTAGACGTGCTCGCAACGTCTCGCCTTCCAACAGTTCGGTGACCATGTAGGGAGCTCCGTCATGAGTCCCGATGTCATGCACGGCCAGAATGTTGGGATGGCTGAGAGCAGCTACGGTCCGTGCTTCCCGCTCGAAGCGCTGCAGGCGGTCAGCGTCGGTCGCGAACGACGCGGGCAGGATCTTGATGGCGACGATCCGATCGAGGCGAGTGTCGCGGGCGCGATACACTTCACCCATCCCGCCAGCGCCCAAAGGCGATTGAATTTCATAGGGACCGAGTCTTGTGCCGGAATCGAGGGGCATGGGTGGGCGCAATTATAACGTGCAGGTGTTCAACTACCCGATCCCTGGACGGATCGCTCATCGCGTTAATCGTGTCGGCCGAAGAACTTTCCGATCCCCAGCCGTACCTGCACGCTGTTGATTCCCGGATTCGGCGTCGCCAGCCCTGCATTCGAGATGTGCATGTAGCGCATCTCGAGGCTGACATTGTGCTTGGCGCCCAGAACGTGCATGCCCAGTGCCGCTTGATCCATAAAGTTGACGGTATTTGTTCCGGGCGGAACATCGTGGTTACTCAACAGAACTCCCCCGGTCAGTTCGAGGTATGGCGAAATGCGTCCATGGCGTTGAAAATTCCACTTGAGTCCCAGTGGATCGAAGCCAACGCCGTAGGCGGTGTTCGTGGGTTGGAAGGCGAGAAATACGGGAATAGCATCGACTGCGTACTCAAAACGGCCACGCAGAAATCCCGGAAGATGTGGGTCTGTGAGGATCCATCCGTAGCGCAAGCCCGCGTTGAACACTCCGGTATGGCCGCGGCCGCCGCTCACCGAATGTCCGCCGCCCGCCCAGATTTGGACCTCGTGGCCGCCTTTCTCCGGAGCGGCCTGAGCCGTCACAAACGTCGACGTTGCCAGGAGCATTACAGCCAGAAACGATCGCATAGGGTGATCCCTTTGAGCGTAAACGAAAGTACGTGAATTCGACCGATCACGATACAAGAAACGCAGTCGCGGCTACAACAGACGGGGATTGAAGACACTCTCGGCGACCTCTGCGGAAGTCCTCAGCGTCTTCTGCGGTTCAGGCTTTTTTTTACCGCTGAGGTCGCTGAGAAACCCCGCTGAGACCGCGGAGAAAAATGGTGAGCGGACCTGTCGATTGTCCAGGAACCTCTATTGAGACTGCCGGGCGGCGACTTGCGTCCCCAGTTCCAGCACGTCGTGGGCGGCTCGCGTGAAGTTGTGGCGAGCCACACCGGCTTCCTCCATGTAGTCTCCGAGGACGGGAATCACGCCCATGGCTTCGATTGCGTCGAGGTCATTCACGATCTGGCAGGCGCCCTCCGTGGCGTACTTCGCTTTCATTTCCGCTGACGCCGGAGTGCGGTTGATCAGGGCGTAGTCAAAAATCTGGCGTTGCGCATGGCTGTTCAAGGCGCGGATATGGTCTGCGGCCGTCAATCCCAGGCTTTCGTTGGCCTGCGTCATGAGATTGCAGATGTAAACCTTGGTGGCTTTCGATTCGACGATGGCCTCGGAAATTCCCTTCACCAGAAGGTTCGGGATCAAGCTCGTGAAAAGCGATCCCGGTCCAATCGTGATCAAGTCCGCATTGGCGATCGCCTCCAGCGTTTGCGACATTGGCTCGACGTCCGGAGGAACCAGGAAGAGTTCCCGGATCCGTCCTTTACTTGCGGTGATGTTGGTTTCACCACGCACGCGCGTGCCATCTTCCATGAGCGCTTCCAGTTCAATGTTCGACGTGGTCGCGGGATAGATGTGGCCGCGCGTGAGCAGAATCTCGGACGAAAGACGTACAGCCTCGGAGAAATCCGAAGTCAATGATGTGAGCGCGGCCAGAAAAAGATTGCCGAAGCTGTGCCCCTCAAGCCCCGATCCCTTATCAAAGCGATGCCGGAAGAGTCTCGAGAGCAGAGCCTCGTCTTCGCTCAGGGCCACGATGCAATTCCGGATGTCGCCTGGCGGCAACATGTTGAATTCTTTCCGCAGGCGGCCGCTCGAGCCTCCGTCGTCGCTGACTGTCACCACGGCAGACAGATCGCGAATGACGGGTGCTCCGACACGAGGGGCAGAAATATCAGCCGGAGTGGTGACGAAACGTTTCAGGCCCTTCAGCAGCGTGGAGAGCCCTGTCCCACCGCCAATGGCGACGACGCGCAAATCCCGGGTCCGGGCGGTTTTCTCCTGCGTTGCCAACCCGGCTGGTCTGGTTTCCATCAAGGACGTCCTCGCACTCGCGCTAGACCGGTTCCTCTTCGCCAACCGAATCGTCGGATTCCAGATCTGCGCCGGGATCCGGATAGAGCAGTTCCGTGAAACGCGGATCCTCGGCCAGGTTCTGGAAGTCCGAATCGTTTCGCGCCTGAAAGCGCAGTTGATTATTTAAGCGGAGTGCTTCATCGAGATGGCGGAGCGAGTCTTCTACGTGACCGGTGAGGCATTCGAGCGCGGCCAATCCGTAGATCACGAAGTCAGCCTTGGGGTTCTGCTTGAGCAGTTTATCCAGATGCTCGCGCGCTCCCACGTAGTCGCCGACGTTCATCAGCGAGACGGCATAGTCGAAGTGCTCTTCCGACGTCTTGAACTGGCTGGTGGAGGGGCGGTCCAGATGTTGATTGCAGATGTTGAGGTGAACCGTGGCCCGGTCGATTAGTTCTTTGCTGGGTCCCGCCATGACCTTCTGAAAATGAGGCTTGGCCTTTTCGAACTTGTGCTCCTGCATTGCGCGCAGGCCGGCTTCATAACTCTGCAGGGCCTGCACATAACGCGGGTCTTCGGAGACCGTTTTCTTGTTGGGGGCAGCTTTCTGAGCCATGTGTAAGACTCTTCCTGTGCTCTTTGTGATGGCGAACTCCTTAGAAGTGCGCTTGTTACCCGAGCTATAAAGTATCACTCAAAGAGTGGGTGGAGGGCAACGGCAGCCCAGATGACTCTAGGGAATCCGGAGGTCTTTGCCGGCCGCGTCCTTCGATGGCTGTCGATCTGAAAACCCGCGAAGCTTACTGCGAATGCACAGTGCCAGCGTGATTGCGGACACGACAAAGCAATATCCATTAACCCATCGATGGGGTGGATCCAAATGACCACTGAAGAATAGCACTAACGGGATGATGAGGCCCGCCATGCTGCTGATGAACAGCGCGTTCAGAATGCCGCGACGATGTTTCCCCGCCCATTCCTTTCGTTGCTTTAGCCCCTTAGTATCCCGAAGCTCATCGCGATGACGGCGCACGTATACGTTCGTGTAGATGAAGACCGAGGCGAAGTAGAAGAGCACACCTGCAGTAGCCCAACCCGGAATCTGGTTTGGCCGGCGTCTCGTCACAGCCAAGAAGGGTATTCCAAGCGCTATTGGGATCCAGAGCGACAGCAATAGCATCCGGAGCGTTTGCTTTGGCCGCATCGAATCGGTTGACTCGCCGATCGGGCACTCCTAATCGGGCACTGCTAATTGATCGACGCGGCCGCCTGCAGATCGACCTGCTTCCACTCGCCTTTGACAATGCCAGCGCGAATCTGGGTAGCCGTCTTGCCCTTCTGGTGCTGCTGGTACGAGTAGTACAACTCCTTCAAACAGATTGCACACTGCGCGCCGTGTGTGTTCTCGAAGCAGCTATGCAGGCTGTTGTGTCCCATGCGATCACAGTAGCAGTAACAGGGCTGCTGATGGATCACGTTGGGAATCTTCGCGGCCAGTTCGTAGGCGTGCGTCTGGTAGGCATTCTGTGCGTCAGCGCCCCATAGTTCGGACTTGGGAAAAATGGGCGGCAGCTTGGTGCCCTTTGGCGGAGGAGCTGCATTGTAGGCGGGAAGTCCCCCCTCTTCCTGCGGTGACGACCATTGCGCCGACACGGTAAGGGTCACCAGGAAAAGGAACACCACCGTAAGGCTGCGATAAACAATTTTGCTGCGAAAAAGGCCAAGCGTCATCAGATTTCCCCTTGAGTTTCGGATATTGTAACTCGAATCGTTTGAAAACGCGTTGCGACCGAACATCAGAGGTACCCTTCAATTTCTCGATTTTCTCCGCGCCCTCTGCGCGAAGTCTCGGCGTTCTCGGCAGTTAAAGCTTAGCCGCGGGCCTCTGAGAAACCCACAGCGAGCAACGAGAAAGCGGCGGAAACTCAGTTACTACCAAGACAACTCGCGACTCTCGGGTAGGTTCTGTATACAATAGGGCAGCACTATGGGGAATTCTGCAGATCCGGGTTCCGCAGGCGAGATGGCGATTGTCACTCCGTCCGAGGGTGTTGCGGCCCCCGTTCCTGTTCCGGTTCCTGTCGCGCCACCAATTCGTTTGAGCTCGGGCTTCGGTGTCTGGCTGCGCGACCTGGTCATTTCTCTCGCTATCTCAGCATTCATCATCATCTTTCTGTACCAGCCGGTGAAGGTCGAGGGCACGAGCATGATGCCCTCTCTGGTCGACCAGGAACGTATCTTCGTCAACAAGTTCGTCTACCGCCTGGAGCCCATTGAACGCGGCGACATCGTGGTATTTCGCTATCCTTATGATCCCTCGAAGAGCTACATCAAGCGCGTGATTGGCATGGCCGGAGACCGCATCCGCATCAACTCCGGACAGGTCTATGTGAACGGCGAAGCGCTGGACGAGAGCTATGTCCCTCCCGAGTACACGGATTCGCGAAGCTCACCCGAGGCCGTGGTCCCTGCGAACTCTTATTTTGTGCTGGGCGATCACCGGTCGATGTCCGACGACAGCCGAAACTTCGGCCCGGTGAATCAGAGCTTCATCTATGGCAAGGCCGTTTTCGGCTACTGGCCCATGGACAAGCTCGGCCGCGTGCGGTGACTTCACACCTTTTCCGTCCTGTCGCGTCTGACTAGCGGAACTGCTCATCAACGATTCAGCCAAGGCCTACCTCGCAATCACCATCTCGCTGTGCGCAGTCTGGGTCAGTGCACAGACTTCGCAGGCGTCGGCGCCTTCAAAATCCGAAGAGTGGGTAACGACTGATCCCGAGTCGGTTGGGATGTCGGGCAAACCCTTGCGCGACATGGAGGAGGCGATCCGCGCTGGACAGTTCAAAAAGATCGCCAGCGTGCTCGTTGCCCGCGGTGGAAGAGTCGTCTACGAAGGCTATTTCGACGGCGACGCTTCGACATTGCGAGACACCCGATCCGCAACCAAGATCATCACGAGCGCGCTGGTCGGAATCGCAATCGCCGAGAAGAAGCTCAACGGAGTCAATGCCCGAGTGCTCGAGTTGCTGACCGAGCGCGCGCGTAAGATGCAGAATCCGGATCCCCGCAAGGACAAGATCACGATCGAAGACTTCCTCACGATGTCGTCGCCACTGGAGTGCGATGACTGGAACGACGCTTCCCGCGGCAACGAGGAGCGCATGTATGTGATTGAAGACTGGGCCCAGTTCATTCTTGATTTACCGGTGCGCGGACGGAACGTAGGCGAGAAAGCGGAAGCCCCAAAATACGAAAGAAATTTCAGCTACTGCACCGGCGGAGTCTTTGTGCTGAGCGAAGTGCTCCAAAAGGCGACCGGCCTGCGAACGGATCGATATGCACAGGAGAAGCTGTTCGGGCCGTTGGGGATCAACGACGAGCAATGGGTTTATTCGCCGCTAAACATCCCAGAGACCGGAGGCGGTCTGCGCCTATCCAGCCGCGACCTCCTCAAGATTGCCGAACTGTATCGGAATGGCGGAGTCTGGCAGGGAAGCCGGGTATTGGACGAGGCGTGGGTAAAAGTATCGACTCAGTCGCATGCCCAGATCGACGACCAGACCGAATACGGGTATCTGTGGTGGCTGAAGACGTTCAAGTCCGGCGGGAAGGACCGCCCGGCTTACTACATGAGCGGCAACGGCGGGAACAAGGTCGCGGTCTTTCCGGCGCTCGACATGGCGGTTGTGATCACCAGCACGAACTACAACACCCGCGGCATGCACGAGCAGACTGACAAACTGCTGACGGACTACATCCTGGCGGCAGTTCAATAGCGCCGCCAAGATAGTACCGCACCCAGCTCGTGTAGGGGCGGACGCCTCGTCCGCCCCGCGAGCGCAGCGCGCGTGCTCGAAGGCTGGCTGTGGCGGCGGCATCTTGCCGCTGCCGGCCACCGATCAGCAGCTTGGATCACTGGCATCCGATTTTTCCTCAGATTTTCTCGAGGAACCGCCCTTCTCCCCTTTCTCCCCGCGAAAATCCCTGATAATATTCATAAAATCCACTCCTCGGAGCGAGAATGCAGGCTATCCTTGCGCTGGAAGACGGTAGGGTCTTCCGAGGCAAAGGCTACGGCGCCAAAGGCGAATGCTACGGCGAAGTCGTTTTTAATACTTCCATCACCGGATATCAGGAAATTTTCACCGACCCTTCCTACTCCGGACAGATCGTCGTTCTGACGAATCCAGAAATCGGAAATTACGGCACCAACCAGGACGATAACGAGGCTACGCGTCCGTGGATCGAGGGCCTGATCGTGCGCGAGTTCTCGCGCGTCAGCTCGAACTGGCGCTCGCAGCAGGTAGCCGAGGAGTATCTGGAACAGTTCAAGGTGCCGGTGCTGTCGGATATCGACACGCGCGCACTGGTGCGGCACTTGCGCGATCACGGCGTGATGCGCGGCGTGGTCTCGACGATCGAGAGTGACACCGAAAAGCTCATCGCGAAGGCACGGTCGATTCCGAAAATGGATGGCACTGATCTGGCGAAAGAGGTCAGCACCAAGCGCTCGTACGTTTGGGAAGTGGGCGAGCGCTCGCACGAGCCGGTTGCCGTAGTCGGAGTAAAAGACGAGCCCCCGCGCTTCCACGTGGTCGCCTACGACTTCGGCATCAAGCAGAACATCCTGCGCAAACTGCGCGGGGAGGGATGCAAAGTGACCGTGGTCCCGGCGCAGACACCGGCAGAAGATGTGCTTGCGCTGAAGCCGGACGGAGTTTTCCTGTCGAACGGTCCCGGTGATCCGGAACCATGCACTTACGCGGTCGATTCCATCCGCAGACTGATGGGTCGCCAGCCGATTTTCGGAATCTGCTTAGGGCATCAGCTGACAGGAATCGCTCTCGGTGGGAAGACTTTCAAGCTGAAATTCGGCCACCACGGCGGAAATCATCCCGTCAAAAATCTGCAGACTGGAAAGATCGAAATAACGGCGCACAACCACAACTTCGCCGTCGATCCAGATTCGCTGGCCCAGAGTGAAATCGAGTTCACGCATAGGAACCTGAACGACGACACACTCGAAGGCCTACGCCACCGGAACCTGCCGCTGTTCAGCGTGCAATATCACCCGGAAGCAGCGCCCGGGCCTCACGATTCGCACTATCTGTTTAAAGAGTTTACGAAGATGATGGAGGAGTGGAAGAGGTGAGGTCAAGACGCCACACCGAGCTTTAAGGGCGCGAGAAGCTTTGAAAGGGCGCGCCTTCAAGGCGCGCCGTAAGGGACCAGAAGGATTTTGCGGCTTTAGCCGCTGAGGTCGAGCGATGAGACCAATCCGAGAGCAGGCGACGAACAATGGCCAGACCTACATGGTCACTTCGTCGACTTGGGGCCGACGCGCTCTGTTTTCTCGAGAGGCGTGGGCGAAACTGCTGATCGATACTCTCTATCACTACCGCGGTTCAGCCCACTTGCTACATGAGTTCGTAATTATGCCGGACCACGTCCAAGTAATCGTGACGCCGCAGACGAGCCTGGAAAAAGCCGTTCAGTTCATCAAAGGTGGATTCTCCTATCGAGCGAAGAAGGAACTAGGTTCGAATCTGGAAGTCTGGCAGAAGGGATTCTCGGACCACCGAATTCGCGATGCAAGCGACTATCGCTTGCATCAGGTCTATATTCAGCAGAATCCGGTCCGTAAGCATCTATGTGAGAGAGCGCAGGAATATCCGTACTCGTCCGCGAAACCTGGTTTCGAGCTTGACTCTATACCTCAGGGGCTAAAGCCCGAAATCTCAGAGGAGCGCGATACGGCACGCCTTGAAGGCGTGCCCTTTCAAACCAAAATCACCTCTAAGAACAGCGAGGCACCGGTTACTCAAGCGAAGAGCAAAACTGCATAGATGCCCAAACGCACTGACATCTCGAAAATTCTCGTACTCGGCTCCGGTCCGATCGTCATCGGGCAGTCGGCGGAGTTCGACTACTCCGGCACGCAGGCCTGCAAGGCGCTCAAGTCTGAGGGTTTTGAAGTGGTGCTGGCAAACTCGAACCCGGCCACCATCATGACCGATCCGGAGTCGGCCGACCGCACCTACATCGAGCCGCTCACGGTGGAGTATCTGGAAGAGATCATCCGCATCGAGCGCGAGATGTCTCCCGGCGCCGGCTTCGCCGTGCTACCCACAGTCGGCGGACAGACTGCATTGAACCTTGCCATCGAACTTTCCGACGGCGGCGTCCTCGAAAAATACAACGCCACGCTCATCGGCGCTAACGTCGCTGCCATCAAGAAAGCGGAAGACCGTCTGTTCTTCAAAGACGCGATGCAGCGCATCGGCCTCGACGTTCCTAAGTCAGCGCTGGTGAACAACACAAAAGATGGTATCGAGTTCGCGGGCAAGATCGGATTCCCAGTCATCGTTCGTCCGTCATTCACACTGGGTGGTACCGGCGGCGGCATCGCTTACAACCGCGAAGAACTCGGCGAAGTGCTGACTCGCGGACTCGATCTCTCTCCCGTCCACGAAGCGCTCATCGAGGAATCGGTGCTCGGATGGAAGGAATTCGAGCTGGAGGTGATGCGCGACACCGCCGACAACGTCATCATCATCTGCTCGATCGAGAACTTCGACCCTATGGGCGTACACACCGGCGACTCGATCACCGTCGCCCCGGCTCAGACGCTCACTGACCGTGAATATCAAGCCATGCGCGACGCCTCGATTGCCGTCATCCGCGAGATCGGTGTCGACACGGGCGGATCCAACATTCAGTTCGGAGTGAATCCCGAGACCGGCCGCATGGTCGTCATCGAGATGAACCCGCGCGTGTCGCGATCGTCAGCGCTTGCATCCAAGGCCACCGGATTCCCGATTGCAAAGATCGCCGCAAAGCTCGCTATCGGCTACAGGCTCGACGAGATTCGCAACGACATCACTCGCAAGACTCCGGCGTGCTTCGAGCCCACGCTCGATTACGTGGTCGTAAAGATTCCAAAATGGCAGTTCGAGAAATTCCCCGGCGCCGACGATACGCTCGGCCCGCAGATGAAGTCGGTCGGCGAGGTCATGGCCATCGGCCGCACTTTCAAAGAAGCGCTGATGAAAGGCATCCGCTCGCTCGACACTGGAAAGAAAGTTGGTTCCGACAAGATCGAGCCGAAGATTCTCACGCAACGCCTGGTCACGCCCCATCCCGAGCGCCTGGCCTACGTTCGCTACGCGCTCCGCCAGGGCCACACCGTCAAGCAACTTGCGAAGATGACCTCGATGGACCCATGGTTCCTCTACCAACTCAAAGAAATCAATGACCAGCAATTAGAGTTGGAAAAGCATCCGATGGAGTCGATCCCCGCCCAGGTGCTGCGCGATTCCAAGCGCATGGGCTTCTCCGACGGCCGACTCGCGCAAGTCTGGCGTCTCGAAGGTCAGGAGAAGGTTCGACACCTGCGCAAGAAGTATGGCGTAATGCCGGTCTACAAGCGCGTCGATACCTGCGCGGCCGAGTTCGAGAGCTTCACACCGTACCTCTACTCTACCTACGAGGACGAAGACGAGGCCGCACCGACTGACAAGAAGAAAGTCATCATTCTCGGCAGCGGGCCCAACCGCATAGGACAGGGAATTGAGTTCGACTACTGCTGCTGCCACGCCTCTTTCGCGCTGCGCGACGACGGTTACGAGACGATCATGATCAACTGCAATCCTGAGACCGTCTCGACCGACTACGACACCAGCGACCGCCTCTACTTCGAGCCGCTCACCTTTGAAGATGTATGGGCCATCTACCAGCACGAGACCTCGAAGGGTGCGGACGTCGGCGTGATCGTGCAGTTCGGCGGACAGACTCCGCTGAATCTCGCGCTTCCGCTGAAAGAAGCCGGCGTCAAGATCATCGGCACGTCACCGGAATCGATCGATCTCGCTGAAGATCGCAAGCAATTCAACAAACTGCTGGAAGACCTGCAGATTCCGCAGGCCCCCGGCGTTATGGCGACCTCCATCGAAGAGGCCGTTGAGGGCGCGAACCGAATCGGCTACCCGGTGCTGGTGCGGCCGTCGTACGTACTCGGCGGGCGCGCCATGGTGATCGCATACGACGATCAATCGATCGTCCGCTACATGAAAGACGCCGTGGAATACTCGCACGACCGGCCCGTTCTGATCGATCACTTTCTGGAAGACGCGATCGAGGTCGACGTCGACGCGCTCTCCGACGGCGAGGACGTCGTCATCGGCGGCATTATGCAGCACATCGAGGAGGCCGGGATTCATTCCGGCGATTCTTCGTGCGTGCTGCCCGCGGTCGATATCCCGCAGTCCCAGCTCGAGCGCATGCGCGAGTACACCTTCAAGCTGGCCAAGGCGCTGAAAGTGGTCGGCCTGATGAATATCCAGTTCGCCATCCCGCGCCGCAACGGCAGCTCGGGCAACGGATCAGAAGGCGGCAAGGTCTACGTTCTCGAAGTGAACCCGCGCGCCTCGCGCACCGTGCCCTACGTCTCGAAGGCGACAGGTATTCCGTTGGCGAAGATTGCGGCTCGCCTCATGACCGGCCGCAAGCTGCGGGAGTTCCTTCCCGAGTTCATCGAGCGCCGCGCCGATCTCGATACTGGCAACTACTACTATGTGAAGTCCCCCGTATTTCCGTGGAGCAAATTCCCCGGCGTCGACACGGTGCTTGGCCCCGAAATGA
This sequence comes from Candidatus Sulfotelmatobacter sp., assembly GCA_035568275.1. GTDB lineage: Bacteria > Acidobacteriota > Terriglobia > Terriglobales > Acidobacteriaceae > Sulfotelmatobacter. Next base: position 7,619 of record DATMOO010000300.1, on the reverse strand, counting down.
AGTCCACCGGCGAAGTCATGGGAGTCGCTGACAACTTCGGAGAGGCATTCGCCAAGGCTCAACTCGCCGCCGGACAGAAACTGCCGACCGAGGGAGCTGTGTTCATCAGTGTGACCGATCACGACAAGCTCCACGTGGCCCCGGTCGCCCGCAAGTTCGTCGACATGGGATTCAAGCTGGTGGCCACCGCCGGCACAGCCGATGTGATCGAAGCTGCCGGCATGAATGTCGAGCGCGTCTATAAAGTGAAAGAAGGACGTCCCAACGTCGTCGACTTCATCAAAGGCCAGCGCATCCAGTTGGTGATCAACACGCCCACTGGCCAGGAGCCGTGGTTCGACGAAAAAGCGATCCGCCGCGCGGCGGTGACGGCAAGGATTCCTACAATCACTACGCTGGCCGCGGCGCGCGCTGCTGCTGAAGGGATCGCCGCGTTGCAACGGGGAGAGGTCAACGTGCATGCTCTGCAGCAATTGCATGCGGAACGCGCCGTCAATCGCTGAAAGCCGCCAAAAAGGGCTCTCACCACAAAGGACACTAAGGTACACGAATGAAAACCCGACGTTCCTTCGTGATACTTCGTATCCTTTGTGGTTTGTGCTTTATGGTTTGAAGTAAACTTACCCTATGCTTCTCCACGGTATTTTCCCGCCCATCACCACGCCCTTTTATCCCGACGGCAACGTCTACTACAAAAAGCTCGAGTCCAACGTCGAGCGTTACTCGCGCACGCCGGGGGCGGGCATCGTTGTGCTCGGATCGACGGGTGAGGCAATCATGCTCTCGGACCAGGAGCGGCGCGATGTGTTGAAAGTCGCTCGCGACGCTGCCGCGCCAAACAAGGTGCTGCTCGCCGGGACGGGGATCGAGTCCGCGATAGAGACGCTGCGTCTCACCGAATATGCCGCCGAACTCGGATATGACGTCGCTATGGTGCGCACGCCGCACTACTACAAGAAGCAGATGGCTTCGGAAAATATGCTTGCCTTTTACCGCACGGTGGCCGACCACTCGCCTATCCCGGTGATCGTCTACAACTTTCCTCAAGCGACCGGATACGACATCCCATCCGAAGTCATGATCGAACTCGCGGAGCATCCCAATCTCATTGGGATCAAGGAATCCAGCGGGGACGTCGAGAAAGTCCGGAAGATGGTGGAGGGAACGAGTCACGTTAAGCGCAGCGCGACCGTGACCGAGACATTCGAAGCCGTCACGCCACGGATGCTTGCTGCGGCGACTCCCGCAGAATCTGACAACGGCGGCCAGTTGGTGCAGGTAGGAACTCTGTCGGGATCAAAAGAAATTAAGCCGTCCTCATCCGCAGTAACGGTGGTCGGGAAGATGAAGACACGCCAGAAGGAAGTGGGATTCCAGGTGCTGGTCGGGGCTGCGCATAAACTGCATCCGTCGCTCGATGCAGGCGCGGTCGGAGCCATCCTCGCCTTCGCCTGCCCGGCGCCTACCGCCTGCTACGAGATCTACGCGGCATGGAAAGAGGGGGACGCAGACCTTGCCCGCCTCAAGCAGGAACGAATCGCGAAGGCTGCGCAGCGAGTCGGCGATCTCGGTGTTCCCGGATTCAAGTACGGCATGGACTTCAACGGATACTACGGCGGCCCGGTGAGGCTGCCGTTCCTGCCACTGACGGCCAATCTGAAAGCCGAGATCGAGCAACTGCTGAGCGACATTCGAAACTAGGATTGCCCGTGAAGAAGGCTGCGCCTCGACGTAACAAGCATCCACCCGTTTCCGACCAGATGAAGGCCTGGTCCTCGGCCCTCGCTGTCGAGGTTGCTGACTGGCCGCGAGCCACGGCGCGCTCGTTTTTCGGCTTCAACGCCCTCTACCGCGGCGACAACATCGTTGGGATGCTTCCCCGCACCTGCAGCTTCGGAAATGGAAACCTGCTCGCGTTCCGCATCGACGGTGTGACGGAGCGGCTCAAGGCGCGGCTCGAGCAAGATCCCCGCATCGGCTCCATTGACCAGAACAGTACCCGCTGGTTCACGTTTGAACTCTCATCCGACACCGACCTGCACGCAGCGCTCGACTGGCTCGGCGCTGCCTACCAGGCAGCGAGTAAGCGTCCGAAATCAAAGTAGTTAACGACGGGTTGTGATTAGGATCACACGGGCGTATACTTTCTTCGAACGAACGTTCGAATGATCTGCTGCCAGGATTATGGGGAGTCCTTCCACAGCAAGACGAATTTCCGCGCACCATCATCGCTCTGCGACGCCGGCTCCGGAAACCCGCTATGACCGGCGCCTCGCCGAGATTCTTAACTACGCCACCGAAGTCTTCTGCAAGAAGGGATACGAAGGCGCGTCGATGCGCGACCTGTCGCGCGAGAGCGGGATGTCGCTCGCGGGGCTCTATTACTACTTCGAATCCAAAGAGCGGTTGTTGTATCTCATCCAGAAACACACCTTCGGAACGATTGTGCAGCGGCTGAAAGCGCGGCTTGAAGGCGTGTCTGATCCCGAACAGCGGATTCGCATTTTTATCCTCAATCACCTCGAATACTTTCTGGCCAACCAGGCTGCCATGAAGGTCCTTTCACACGAAGCCGAGGTGTTGAAGAACGGCTTCGGCACGGAAGTGGCGGCGATCAAGCGCGAGTACTACCGGATTTGTGTGGGCCTGCTCGACGAGTTGAAGCGCGAACGCGGGCTCCAGTTCTCCACGCGCCTCGCGGTGCTTAGCCTGTTCGGCATGATGAACTGGATCTACACCTGGCACAAGCCGCGCGTGGACGCCGATGCGGACTCGATCGCGGGAGAGATGGGTGACATTTTTCTACGCGGCGTGACGGCGAGCGGAAAGAAGCGCGGGTGACTGACGTGGACAGCGACAGCAGATTCCTCACTTCGCTCGGAATGACAATGAATTTTAATATTTGAAGAAACCGAAGGAGACGTAGACATGGCGACGACAATACAGCCTGCAAGCGGCGAGACCACCAAGCAGTTAGTCAACTATCGCAATGAGGGCGGAGTTGCGGTGATCGAGATGTGCGACCCTCCCGCCAACACGTACACCTATGAGATGAATCGTCAACTGGATGATGCGATCCTCAAGGCGCGCATGGAGAATGACGTTCACGTAATTGTCCTGACGGGTGCCGGCGATAAGTTCTTCTCCGCGGGTGCAAACATCAAGATGCTCTCCAGCGTCGATCCCACATTCAAGTACTACTTCTGCCTACACGCCAACGAGATGTTGCTACGGCTGGAGCACACGCCCAAGCTCGTGATCGCGGCCATCAACGGTCACTGCGTTGGTGGCGGTCTGGAAATCGCGATGGCCGCCGATATCCGTATCGCTCGCAAAGATGCGGGGAAGATCGGACTGCCCGAAGTGAATCTCGGGGTTCTGCCGGGAACTGGCGGCACGCAAAGACTTTCGCGGATGGTGGGGAAGAGCAAAGCAATTGAGTTGATGGTCACGGGCAACACATTCTCGTTCGAAGAGGCGCAGGAACTCGGCATCGTGAATGACGTCTTCGAGCGTGAGGGCTTCATGGAAAACATCATGGAATACGCCCGCCAGTTCTGCCCGCCGAACAAGGCCTCGAAGGCGGTCGGACGCATCAAGCGCGCGGTACAGACGGGTTGGGAGATTCCGATGGAGTCCGCCCTGGCCGTCGAGCGCGAAAACCAGCAGTTGCTCTTCCAGAGCGAAGATGCAAAGGAAGGCCTCGCGGCGTACGTGGAGAAGCGCCCGGCAACTTTCAAAGCGAAATAGCTTGTGTAGGGACGGGCGCCTCGCCCGTCCCGCCGGCAAAGCCGGCGTGAGGGACAGGGAATGCCTGCAGCGACAAAGGTAAGCGTAAAACCCGGCAAGCTGCTGATCGACGGCCAGTGGGTCGACGGCCCAAGGAAGTTCAACACCATCAATCCGGCGACGGAAGAGGTGTTGACCGAAATCGTCGAAGCATCGGCGTCCGACGTCGACCGTGCCGTCGAAGCCGCACGCCGCGCCTTCGAAGATCGTAACGGGCCGTGGCGCAAGCTCTCCGCCAGCGAGCGCGGACGCCTCATCTGGACACTTGCCGACCTGGTCGAGAAGAATATCGACGAACTTGCCGAACGGGAAACGCTCGACAACGGCAAGCCGATTTTTGAATCCCGCTACGTCGATACGCCGATGGTCATCGACGTCCTGCGCTACTATGCGGGGCTCGCGACCAAAATCCACGGCGAGACCGTCAACACGTTCGAGACGGCGTTCACCTACACACTTCGCGAGCCCGTTGGCGTCGTCGGATTGATCGTTCCCTGGAATTTCCCGTTGCTCTTGGCGTCATGGAAACTGGGGCCCGCTCTGGCGTGCGGGAACACGCTGGTGCTGAAGCCCGCCGAACAGACTCCGCTGACAACGCTAAAGCTCGGAGAACTGGTGATTGAAGCCGGTTTTCCAGCAGGAGTGATCAACATCCTGACCGGCGGGCCGGAGACGGGCAAGGCCATCGTCGCGCATCCGGGGATCGACAAGATCGCGTTCACGGGGTCGACCGCCGTCGGCAAAGAGATCATGCGCGGGGCGGCCGATACCCTGAAGCGCGTGACGCTGGAACTTGGCGGCAAGTCGCCCAACATCGTGTTCGCCGATGCCGACATCGATAACGCAGTCAAAGGGGCGATCAATGGCATCTTCTACGGCAAGGGCGAGGTCTGCAACGCCGGATCGCGGCTGTTCCTCGAAAACAAGTTGAAGGACGAGTTCACCGAGAAGTTGGTCGCCCGCGCCTCGAAGATGCGTCCCGCGGACCCGCTCGATCCCAAGACACGCTTGGGCGCGATCGTCAGCCAGGAGCAGATGAAAACTGTTCTTGGTTTCATTGAGGCGGGCAAGAGCGAGGGCGCGAAATTGATTTCGGGCGGAAATCGCACGTCAGTCAATGGAAGCAAAGGATTCTTTATCGAGCCCACTATATTCGGCGACGTGACGAACGACATGAAGATCGCGCAGGAAGAAATCTTCGGGCCGGTCTTGTCGGTCCTGACATTTGACGACATCGATGAGGTCATAGAGCGCGCCAATAACAATCCATACGGCCTGGCCTCCGCTGTCTGGACGCGCGACGTCAAGAAAGCTCACATGGTCTCGCGGCGATTGAAAGCGGGCACCGTGTGGATCAACACGTATGGTCTGATGGACGCGGCGTTGCCCTTCGGCGGTTACAAGAGTTCCGGCTTCGGCCGTGAACTCGGAGCACACGCGATCGAGCATTACACCGAGCTGAAAACAGTTTGGTTGAATATGGGATGAAGATCATCACTACAGAGGTCACAGAGGAGCACGGAGGTTTCCTCAGTGTTCCTCCGTGTCCTCTGTGGTGAGAGAGGTTGGCTATGCCGGGCAAAGTAGCAAAAATCGGAACCTTCAGTGACTGGATCGGTCTGTTCAACGACTGGCGGAAAGAGATCGGCGTCAACACCGATGACATCGAAGCCTTTCACTTCGATACGCTCTACGGCGCAATCGACACGGAAGACATAGAATTCGGCCATTACAAGGGCAACCGCAAATGGGAGAACCTGCGGCAGATGCCGACGCAGCAGATGCGCGACGCCCTGATGAACATGATCGTCTACCAGGGAGACACCGAGTTCGCCAGCGTCGAACAACAACGCAATCTGCTCGAAAATGCGCCGACCGACTGGGACCGACGAGCCATCACGCGCGTCATGATCGAAGAGATGCGTCACGGCTGGCAGATGTGCGCGCTGCTGGTCGACCACTTCGGGTACTCGGGCAAGGTCGAAGCACAAAAGATGCTGGAGCGGCGCGCCTTCGAAAACAAACGGCTGCTGGGCGCATTCAACGTCGACGTCGATAACTGGATGGATTTTTTCACCTACACCGATTTCGTCGATCGTGACGGAAAATTTCAGTTGCAGATGCTGAAGTACTCTGCGTTCGCTCCCCTGGGACGATCCATGTCGTACATGCTACGCGAAGAGGCGTTCCACATGGGCACGGGGAATGACGGATTGCGGCGCATCGTCGAAGCTGGCGTCATTCCGGCGTGGCTCATCCAGAAGTATCTGAACAAATGGATTTCGAGTTCGTACGACCTGTTCGGAACCGATCACTCTTCGTCGGCACACTGGGCCTATGTCTGGGGCATCAAGGGCCGCTACGATGAACCGAAGAACGATAAGACCGCAGATCTTGACGATCTCAACGACTACAACCGGAACCTTTATCGAGACGAGGTGTCCGGGCTGATCGAGCGCTTTAACAATTCTCTGAAGGCGGGAGAGCCGAAATTGTATGCGCCGGACATCAAGTTCAACCGCTTCATCGGTCGATGGGCGAACCAGAAGTTCCATGCGAAGACCGGCGAATTGCTGGACGATCGCGCTTACGAAGAACATCTGAAGGAATATATGCCCACAGCGGCCGACAAGAAGCTGCTTCTGGATATTCTCGAAACCGAGAAGAAGTGGATTGCCGAGAAGACCGGCGCTCGCGACCCGCTGGCGAGTATCGGTGAAGTGCGCAAGTCGGCGATTAATTTGTGAAGAACTCATCACAGAGGCCACAGAGGAACATAGAGCAATGAACGCCGCATCTACGATTTCGGGACTTGGGCGGCTTGCCACGAGCATTGCAGGCTCGGTCGCGCGCATTGAACTGCGCCATCCTCCGCTGAATATCATCGATGTCCCCATGATGGAGGAGTTCGCACAAGTTCTCTCGCAGATCGAGTCCCGGTCCGACATCTCGGTCATCGTTTTCGGCGGAGAAGGGAAGGCATTCTCCGCAGGCGTGGATGTTGCGGCGCACACTTCCGACAAGGTCGAAGAGATGCTCGCCAAATTCCACGGGGTAATCCGTGCTCTGGTGGCTACGAAGAGAGTCACGATTGCCGCGGTTCACGGACACTGCTTGGGAGGAGCCGCGGAACTAGCCATGGTCTGCGATATTGTCTACACGACCGAAGACGCCCAGTGGGGATTCCCGGAAATCAAATTAGGCTGCTACCCGCCGGTGGCCTGCGCGGCTCTCGCGGCGCTGGTCGGACAGAAGCGAGCCGCGGAGTTAATCCTGACTGGCCGTACCATCAGTGGCAAGGAAGCAGCGCGGATTGGACTGGCGACTGATGCGGTCGGTGATCCCGAAGCTGGTGTCCAGGAATGCGTCGGTAAACTTCTCCAACTCAGCCCGGCTGCACTCAGTGTCACAAAGAAGGCTCTTTACGCGTGGGACTCAATTCATTTTGACAAGGGGCTGGCACGCGCCGAGAAGACTTACTTTGACGACTTGATGAACACCTCTGATGCGCAAGAGGGCATCCGCGCCTTCATGGAGAAGCGTCCGCCGAAGTGGACTGGCCGATAGCGGTATCGATATGGACTACGAGATCACAGCCGAAGAAGTGAAAGGCAAGCTCGACGCCTGCGAGAGCTTCACGTTGCTCGATGTGCGTGAACCCTGGGAATTTGAAACGGCGAAGATCTCGAGCGCCAAGCTGATGCCGATGGGCGAAGTGCCGTCGCGAGCTCACCAGGAATTGGATCCGGAGGACCACATCGTGGTTGTCTGCCATCACGGCGTTCGATCGATGAATGTGACGGTATGGCTGCGGCAGCAGGGATTTGAGA
>DATMOO010000299.1:0-4594 GCA_035568275.1 Candidatus Sulfotelmatobacter sp. | reverse complement strand
TCGCTGGCATCTTCTTTCTTTTCGATGACGTCGTAGTGATCGGCGAGAAAGCGCTGCGCGGCGGCCACGTCGATCTTGCCCTTATTCTCGGCCATCAATTGTTCCCAGCGGGCGTGCCGGGCAAGGGAGCTCTGGCCAACGTCCTTGGCATCGAAGTCGGTTTCTTCCTGGGTGAGCTTTGCGTTGATGGGGAAGTTTGAGCCGACGAAATATCCGTCGCTCGAGCGCTCCAGCGTGACGTTCTTTAAACCCAGCTCGAGCCGTCCGATTTCGTTCTTGTGAATGTCCGCGACCAGCCAGGTGTTGGCATAGCCTCCGTTATTGCCTTCCTTCATGATGCGGATGAAATCGTCGATGGACGCCGAGTACTGAGCTGCCTTGCGGGCACGCACGAATTCCGGAATGCCGGCGGTATCGAATCCGAAGAAGTGACTGATGGTGGTTTCGGTGATCGCGATTCCGGCCGCATTGACGACAAAGTCGTCGCCGCTGTGAATGACTCCGGGCAGGCCATCCATCAGCATGCGATAGCCCTTGGCCGGAACAATGTCGAAGATGATGGTCCAGCGCTCGCTTTCGAGATAGGTGGACCAGTTGTTGTGTGCGATTACAATCTTGCCATCTTTGGTATAGCTGCCGGTGGCGACGAAGGCGCTGCAGTGCTCGGGGACCGATGAGGCGGTTTTGACGCCGTGCTGCTTGTCGTATTCCTTGTTGTAATAGCTCCACTCGGTTTCGGCGTTCACGCCTACCACGTCCCACACGTCGATCTTGACACCGTGAGCGGCGGCTCCGTCCGCGATTCCCTGCAACTCCTCGCGATATTCCTGCTCAATGTGCGGCCACATCATGTTCTGGGCGGCGTCGCGGAAGAACGCCCAGTCTTTCTTGTAGTCGTGCTGGGCTTCGAGGATGACGACCTTGAGCATGTCATCGATTTCTGGCGCTAACAGGTACCCGTTCTGAAATCCGATCTGATGGGGCGTGCCCTGCAGATGCACATAGGTCCACCCGTTTTTCGCAGGCGCACGGAAAGCGCCCTGCAGTTCTGGGAGTGTTGCGGCGTCCTGCGTCGAGGCAGCGAGGCAGGTCAGAGGAACGATGGTGATCAAAGCGAGCAAACGCAGCACATTCAGTATTTGGCGCACGCAGGGTCCTCCGGGCGTATGGTGAGGAATTTTAGCAGAGGGTAAAGTGTACCGAGAGGCAGAGTGAACGCGTTTCTTGAGCGAATTCCTCTATTTGCGTGTCAGCTTCACGCGGCCGAATGGCTTGGCGACACCCTTGTCGATGTTGTCCATGCGCCACTCCCATGTATCCGTGGTTGGGTTGTAAACGAAATCGTTGTGGAACGAGACTTCGCCCTTTTCGTCCTTGAAGATGAACGGGAGTTGGTTGTCAGAGGGTTCAGCGATGCCGAGGGAAGCGATGGAAGCTCCGCCGTAGACGTCGAGCCATACGCAGGTGTAAGTCTTGGGGGTCTGGTTCCAGCCTATGAAGATCATGGCTTCGTATTGTGGTTGGCGTTTGGCGTTTTGCTCCTGCGAGACTTCGTGGAGTCGCAGATATTGGTGCTGGATCACCCATTCCGCGTCGACATCATGGGTGGTCGGTTTGCCGGCGATGGTGCCGCGGAGCACCCAGTGACCGGCGAGGTGGTCGAGGAGCGGAGAAGCGAGTGTGGGTTGCTGCGCGGCGGCGGCCAGACTGGCCAGGACGGTGGCAAAAACAGCAAACTTCTTTTTCATAGGCACAGCATTGTAACCGCGATCATTATTCTCGATGCTGAACTTACCGATTACTCTCGTCACCGACGACACTGATCCCACTTATCACCTTTCTGTAATTCAAGTACACTGCGCACATGGCGAGCACTCGTGAAGGGTCGATACATCTTTTCCGATTTTCCGGGGTTGATGTGTTTCTGCATTGGTCGTGGTTTCTGGTGGCGGTCATCGAAATCAAACACCGAACCGGACTCTATTCGTCGCTCGCATGGAATGTGGCCGAATATCTTTCACTCTTTCTAATTGTGCTGCTGCATGAATTCGGGCACGCCATGGCTTGCCGGCAAGTCGGAGGCATCGCGAATCAGATTGTGCTCTGGCCTCTGGGAGGAGTCGCCTATGTCGATCCTCCTCCGCGGGCTGGCGCGACTCTGTGGAGTATTGCGGCGGGACCGCTAGTGAATGTAGTGCTGCTACCTGTCCTTGTGGGGCTGTCTTACTTTGGCCGCTCGTCAGGATGGGCGTTGGCGATGCCCAATGTGAATCATCTGGTGAGAGGGGTCCTTGTTATTGACGTCGTTCTACTCGTCTTCAACATGCTGCCCGTCTATCCTCTGGACGGCGGCCAGATTTTCCGCGCGCTGCTTTGGTTTGTCATGGGACGGGCGAGAAGCTTGATGGTTGCCACCTCGCTCGGTTTTGTGGGCGTGGCCGGATTCATCGCTCTTGCTCTGTGGAGGCATTCCATCTGGTACGGCGTTCTCGCGCTCTTCATGCTCATGAATTGCTGGGGAGGACTGCAGCACGCCCGCGCGCTTTTAAAACTCGCGAAGTTGCCGCGCCGTGAAGGTTTTGCTTGTCCAAGTTGTCGCACAGCCCCGCCGGTTGGGAACTATTGGAAGTGCGGTCAGTGCGGGCAGCCCATCGATACCTTCGCGACAGGGGCCGTTTGTCCCTACTGCGCGACCCAGTTTGCAGTGACCAAGTGTCTGGACTGCGGAAAGCTGCACCCGATGAACGAATGGGCAGCGGCGCGCTTTGCGCCCGTGAACGTCTAGTTTTTGGAGTGGACGGGCATCTCGCCCGTCCGTCGGGCGGGGACGCCCGACCCTCCATGTGATTTCGCCGGGTTGCCGACACCTCGAACCCACCATGAATACGTCGTCCTGCGGAGAAATCCCTGACGAGAGTTTTCGACACTCTCTGTGCGGGTAGCTCAGTGCGATGGGCCGGTGGTGGAAATTCTCCGTAGGCTGGTGCTGCTGCCAACTCACCCGGGGTCCTTCGACTTCGTTCGGCTGGCGCCTCACTTCGCTCAGGAACCGGCGTATGCCGGAGAAGAATCTGGAATCAAGAGACGCAGAGTCCGCCGCCTTCGCTCGGCATCGGAATGACAATTTAAGACAGCGAGCGGGGCTAAACCGCAGCTGGTTTCTTCCCCAACCTGGCCGCGAGAGCGTGCAAGGCGGCTTGCGTTTCGGGGGACCACCAGCTTTCAGCGACTCCCTGCAACTCCGCCTCGGTGTTCGAACCGAAGCAGGCCACCAGATCCTTGCGGGCTTCGCGACGCGTGGCGGACATCGCCTCAGCCGGAAGGGCAAGCAGGGCTTCGCACCATTGAATCGCATCCGCGATGACTTGATCGGCAGGAGCGAGAGCGTCGACTAGTCCGGCGGCGAGGGCTTGCTGGGGCGAGATCAGCATGCCAGTCACGGCGAGTCGCTCGGCCTGTCGCGGTCCGACCAGGCGTCTCAACGCGGCCAGGATCACGGGCGGCAGAACCAGGCCGACCTGCACTTCATTCAGGCCGATCTTGAAATCTCCGTCGGCCATAATGCGTGTGTCGCAGAACAACGGCAACACGGTTCCACCGGCAGGCGCGTGACCGGTAATGGCCGCCGCGATTGGGATCGTTGACGAGGCCAGCGCTTTTAGGAGAGCGTAGAACTCGTGCCAGAGTTTGCCGATGGTCGGCCGGTCGTAGCTGAGCAGCAGCGGCACATCCAGGCCTCCCGAGAATCTCCCTGGGGTGCCTGACAGAAGGAGTGCGCGGCTGCCGTTGTGTGGGGCAGACTCGACCGCTTCGCGCAGGGCGACGATCAGTTCGAGCGAAAGCGCATTGGCGGGAGGACGGTTGAGACGTATTTCGCGGACGGGGCCATGGTCGAGGAACAGGAGCATGGATGAATCCAGTTTTCGGGAAGTTTATAAGCTTCGGTCCGGGGTTGAGTCTCATAGTATCTCCAGAAAGAACCCTAGGCACAAGAACGGCCGCGCGGCTTAACATATGGAGATGGACTTGGAGGCTCGGCTCAGGCGGACCATCGAGCGCAGCGCTGAATTGCGCCGCCAAACTGAGAAGCTTCGCGAGCAAACTCAGAAGCTTGCGCAGGAGTGCATAGAGCTTAGAAAGACAGCAGAGAAGGACTCCGGTCGAGGTTCCAGACCAACTCGGCGTTGACTATCGAAATCGCGCCGCCTTTAATTCCTGGAAACTTTATTCCCGGAAACTTTCCGAGTCATGCGTGGCCGGTCGCCGACTTCTTGTGCACTTGAGCCAAGGTGCAGGGTGGTTTTGGTGTGGGCGAGAGCAAGCCGAGCTTCGCTCGGCTGGACAGACGAGGGCGTCTGTCCCTACGCGAGCTTCGTCAGCAGTGCGAACTTCCTAGAATAAGTTCCACAGAAACTGGTTGTAGACCTCGTGGTGATACTGCACCTCGGGCGCTTTGACGAACGTGCCGAGGGAGCGCGGGCAGCGGTCAGCGGCGGCTTGTTTGAGCTCAGCGTAGCGAGCCTTCACGTCTTCGCCCAGAAGCTTGCTGGTCCACTTCGACTCGCGGAAGTTTGCGAGCGCGTCGTAGATGTTG
>DATMOO010000298.1:0-2110 GCA_035568275.1 Candidatus Sulfotelmatobacter sp. | reverse complement strand
AGACTGAAGTGGCGAAACAGAAGATCCAGCAACAGAGCGCCGGCGACCGAAGCAAAAGCCAATCCATAGCGGCACGCGAACGACGCAGCTTGCCGCGTTAAGTTTTTTGCTGTAGCTGAATCAGCCATGGTTCAGCCCTCTTTCACCCTCAGATCAAGGCTACGATGGTTTCCATACTGGTTATAGTTTATGAGCACCCCACTTGCAGCAACGGTGCGACTGCCAAAACTTGTCCGTCAAGTACCCCACAAGTGGATAGATGCACGTCATCCCGATTGGGACACGTCAGGTGCCCTCCAAATCGAGGCGGCAGGCTCATGCGATTGTTTTCAAATTACGAGCCAACCGGAAGTTAACTTCCGAAACAGCTCGTTTACAGCGGGTTCGTCGATCAGGCGGTATCGATTCGCCTCATGCCGGTGTAAGCAACAAGCCACGCGCGACGAATGCGGCGAAGCATAGCTGGATATAGAACGCGACGAAATGGCTCGATCGCGACGAGGTACGGGCGCGTGAGCCACGACACCCGGCGGACGTAGACTCCCCAGTACAAACGGTACCCGCTCGGGCAGCTCACCAAGGCAGTGCAGATGAAGCCGTGGACAGTCCTGTTGCGGGTCTCACGAAGTACTTCTCCCGGAAATTGATACAAGACCCAAAAGTGGCCATCCAGAGTACCTGGCATTATTTCGGAGTCGCGTCGGTCGCGCTCTGACAGGCGTTCCAAAAATGAATCTTCCGGCCGCATCGGTTCTCGATCCCAACCGAAGACCCGGCCGAGAAAATATCGGAGGCCGAAAAGGAGAGTCGCGATGTGGCTCGGAGCTGTCTCGGACTCGAGCGCACGAATGTCCGCGACGCTCCGCCCGCTGCCGCCTCCAGGAAGATCCACAGACGACACGTCATAGAGCAGAACATCACGAAGAAGTTCGTGCGCACGAAGAGGCAAACTCCGATACTCGGCTGCGGACGCACGCATCGTAAGTGTCCACCAGTTCTTCACACGTGCGTTACCTCGCTGGAACGAGCCATCGTAAGTCCGTTCCTCACGCGGGAAGCTTAGACGCCAGTACCTGCATCACTATTCTGCCTGAAATGCCGCACTTAGAGCAGCAAGCGATCCCACGTGCCGCCATATCGAATTGAACGAACCATTTCTCTCTCGTAAATAATCTGGGGAAATCCGATCTCGATTCGGCTTGCTCCATCGAGGGATTTCAATTGTTCGGCGGAGAGTTCCAGATCCAAACTGGCGAGATTGTCCCGGAGTTGAGATACCTTCCGCGCTCCAATGATCGGGATTACAGGCACCCTTTGGTAGCGCAGCCACGCGAGTGCGACTTGCGCCATGCTACTACCGGCCTGTTTAGAGACTGCCTTTACCGCCGAGATGATCCGCGTTGCGCGTTGTTCCTCGGGAAGGGATTCCTTCATTCCCTCATTGGTCATCCTCCCTCCGTCGGCCTTACCCTCACCGTGATACTTCCCGGACAAGACGCCACGCGCCAAGGGCGACCAGGCGAGAATTCCTACGTTCAAAGCTTTCGACATGGGAATTAGTTCGCGCTCGACCGTCCGCTCAATGAGGCTGTACTCGATCTGCAATCCGATGAACTGTGTCCAACCTCGAAGCTCCGTCAGAGTGTTTGCCTGGGCGATCCACCATGCGGGAGCGTCCGAGATGCCGATGTAGAGAACCTTGCCTTGGCGAACGAGATCGTCCAGTCCGCGCATGACTTCTTCCACTGGTGTGATCCCATCCCAGATGTGAACCCAGTACAGGTCGATGTAGTCGGTTTGCAATCGTTTCAGACTGGCCTCCAGTGCTTGCATCACGCTCTTGCGGTGATTGCCCGCCGCATTGGGATCGTTGCCGGGCGCAGCGTTGGAGTATTTTGTTGCTAGAACGATACTGTCGCGATGGCCCTTGATGAACTCACCCACGAATTTTTCGCTCGTGCCGCCGGTATAGAAATTCGCGGTGTCAAGGAAGTTTCCGCCTGCCTCGCGGTAAGTCTCATAGACTTTCTGCGCCTCAGCCTTCGGTGATCCCCATCCCCACTCGTCTCCGAAAGTCATTGTGCCTAGCGCCGCTTCGGAGACCCGCAGT
>DATMOO010000297.1:0-5527 GCA_035568275.1 Candidatus Sulfotelmatobacter sp. | reverse complement strand
TCAAATTCCAGGCTGAGAGGAAAACGCGTTGCCCCGGTTCAGTGAGGTCGGCCGCGACATGTCGCGGTGGCCCAGCGCAGGGCACTTTGTTTCCTGGCTTGCACTCTGTCCGGACAACGACATCAGCGGCGGGAAACGATTGTGGCGGGGAGCGCGAAAGGTCAAAAACCGGGCTGGCCAGTTATTCCGCATGGCCGCTTATGCCCTCCATCGCAGCCTCACCCCCTTGGGCAACTAGCTGCGTCGAATGAAAGCCAAGCTGGGCCCCGAAGCTGCCACCATGGCAACCGCCCATAAGATCGCAGTGATCTTTTACACCATGATCAAAAATCAAGTCGAATATGACGAGACCATTTGGGATGCCAGAGACGCCCAGAGGGAGAAAAAGTTGCAAGCAAAACTCAAACCGCAAGCCAAACCACTTGGGCTACGAGCTCGTTCCCATTGAACCCCAGGCCGCATACTAAACGTTCAGCATCCGGGGCAGTTCCTTGGAAGCCACACGATATTACGCCAACCATCGTAACCGAGGAGACCGACAGGCAAAACGGATGTACAATCGTGCCATTTTAGAATCCAAGAAAGAAGGATCTCGGCTAAATGGAGTACAGGTTTGAGTTCGATCCGGTGAACAAGATCCTTCTCCTCCGAGTTGAGGGGCGGGTCACGGATGAATCGTTCACAGAGGGTTATTGGGCGGTTCGAAAGTACGCAACCTCGACAAATGCCAATGTAGGTATTTGGGACTTCTCATCCGTTACCGACTTTGCCGTATCCCCCGAATTTATTCGTCGCGTGTCAGATTGGGGGCCAGCGATGCCGGACGCGACCAGACGCCCTCGCTTTATCGTTGCCCCGCCCACGTTTGGACAGGGCATGTCTCGCATGGTTGAGATTGCGCAAGGGCCTGAGAACCCGCTGTTCAAAATCGTACTCTCAGTGGACGAGGCGTTAGCAGAACTCGGCATTCAATCCCCCCACTTCGAACCATTGGCGTGATTCGAGCGGGTCAGTCGATAAAATCAGCACTTAAAAGCCCCGTGCGCCGGGGGATGATAAGTGAAATTTGGATATTACGCCAGCCACGATCTGGTTTGTGTTAATCGGGCTGTCGTAGTCGCTCCTCGCATCTCCGCTGCAACTTCTTGGGGCAATATCTGTCCAGCAAGTCACGAGCGGCGGAATCAAGACGGGCAGCCTCGGGGCTACCCGCGAGTGACCGACTGCGTGCGCGTAACAGTTTGATCGTTGGGACTACATCGCCGTGGCGAATCGTGGCAAGCGCGGAAAGCGCGTTGTGGTATTCGAGACTATCCCCGTTTTGATTTTGAGCAACCAATTCGATCAGAGTTGGCTCGGCTGAAAGACCAATGTTGTAGAGGGACTCAATCGCTGGGTATTGGGATCGCAAGCCGTGGGGTGCGTTCGGATAACCGGGCCGCTTGAAGTTTAGGTGTCCGATCAGAATTGGAATCGCTTTGTCCTGTGGCAATTGCTCTATGCGTTGGAATGCTACGCGGGAGCAATCTTCCGTCTTGATATCGCCGTGATCCAGAGCACTGACAACTTGCTCGGCAGATGTGGTGTTGAGGCTCTCACAGTCCCGCGATGCACACAGCTGCCAAAGGACCAGAGTTACCAGTAAGAGAATGTGCCGGATCATTTTCTCAGGTTGAGGATGCGTCCTCCAATCTATTGGACACCGAGTGGTTTCACCCTGGCCCGATTACGGGCATAACTGTCGAAACCAGGACTTATCGCCAACTACCGACCGGCTTTCGGCGTCTGCACCCACATCGGGGAAAGCTCCGCCACCTCCAGAAATTCTGCGAATCAGTCACTAAGAGATGGTTGGTTCGCAGACTCGGCTGTGCTCCTTGGATGGCGCGGCACCTCCTCAAGCTCACTGAAGGTACCGCATGAGCCTGCGTCTAGTGAGTTTTGCTAACGTATCGACATCTTTTCATAAGCGAGGTAGAACAATCCAATCCGGGCGACGGGGTCGCTCGCGAAATGGCGCTGCATCGCCCCGTGAGTGATCGCATTGTCCAGCGCGGCCATGATCATGGATTGGTCGAGCACGAGGCGGCGATGACCTACCGCGCCGGTCGTTGGATTCACGGCGTCATAAAAGCCTCCGTCGGACCTGTAGACGTCGGGAAATAGGGTCCGCAAGTTGACGATGTTCGCATAGGCTTCCGTCGGCACAACGGAGAGTGCAAGGAACGACGCATGCGGTGTTACCGTGTTCTCGGCGGCGCAGGCCCAACATTGCGACAAGCCCATGCTCGGATGGCTTGAGTCTGCTCCGGTGCCGTAGTATGGAAAGAGCAAACCCTCGACCCCGAAGCCGCCATAGTCGCCGGTGTCGTCTGCCGTGCTCGAAGGAGACATACCCCAGACGGGAAGATGTAAGGCTTGGGTTGCATATTCAACCTGCACTTGCGCCCAACGAAGGTCGTTGAGTCCGAAACTCTGCGGCCCAAAGATCGTTTCAGGCATTACCTGGTTTACCATCAAACCTTCGAACATCCCGCCGGCCCAAGTGGGAACGAAGGTCAGCGATGTTCCGGGGTATAGGTAGTGGCCCTCCCACACGTTGAACTTCTTGCCGGACCGAAAGTCCTTGTAAGTGTGCCAATAGCCTGCCACCGGCCACTGACCGATCCAGGAGAAATCGGGATCCGTGGCGCACTGCTTCGGAGGCAATACGCGCCATGACCGCCACCACACATCGCCCGGCATCTGGTGAAGGCCCATCCCGACATAGATGGCGATGCGCGGGTCGCTGTACAAAGCGCCGTTGTGATAACCGGCAGGACCTTGGTTGGCGTAGTACCCACCAAACATCTGGCCGGTTGGTTGATTCGGGTCGGGGTCAGTTGGTGCGTTCACGTTGCACCCGGGGGTCTGATACCCGCTGTCGTAATAAAGTCCGAAATTCATTGGCTGGAGAAGGGCATCTACTTGCGGCCGCAACTCCGGTAAGGCCTGCCGAACCACGATGAGCCCGGAAGCGTACCAGCCGTTATCCACGGCCGAGACAAAATCACAGTTGTCCGTGTGCGGAGGCGGGTCGTTTGCGCAATCAATGTCGCCGGGGTTGCGGATTTTGTGCCCGTTGGTCGTGTCGTACCACTGATAAAGCATGCCCTGGTAGCGATCTAGCGTCGCAACCTCGTTCAAGGTGGCACTGACGAGCGAATCGGCCGTCGAACGAGAGATCAGGTTAAGGTCTTTGGCTGCGACAACTGCCCAAAGGTATACGCCAATGTTAGACGCAGATGTGTACTGACCTTTGCCGCTCAGCGGACCTCCGCCCGCCCAGGTAAGGTTATCCATGGGCAGGTTGGTGTTGGGATCGACGTCATCGGCGTAGAACTTCCAGGTGTCCGCAGCGATGCTGTAGAGAACTGAATTGTGCCCGTTATCGTCATCCGCCAGGACCCACGACGGGATGAACAAAATGGCCAAAATCGGGATAACTGCAACAATGCAACCAATGGAAGACACGCGCGCTTTCAGTCGTTTCATTTCTTCCTCCCGGACACAGGCTGTTGCACCTCACCTCCCTAGGGGAGTACAGATTTTGGTTCGCTAAGTGGGAGATTCGGAGAACAGCGTGCCGCGAGTCACGCTAGCCGTGAACCGATGATGCAGTCAATCGGGAAAGTACAGTAGTACCTTTGACCGGTCCCGCAGATTTTGCGGCTGTCGGTGGAGCTAACTGTCCGTCACCGACGATATCGTCCTCGTAAAAGTTTCCCACCTCGCCATGCGGCGTGAGCGATCGAAAGAGATGGCTGGGTCGGACCGAGTTCCTGAACCCGAATGATTCAAAGCGAGCCCAGGTTGGAAACGCGCAAACCATCCACGAGAGCGAAATGGCGCTCTTCTATGAGTGCATACAGCAGTGTGCTCGAAAACCCATTGACACCGCCGACATTGTCAGAGATAGAGATTTTTCACCAACTAACCCGCAGGAATATACTTTGGCACCATGAGAAACTCGGCATCGGACGGTGATCCCCTACGCGGGCTGCTCTTTCTCCTCGTGCTACTGGCGATTGCTGCCGCCGGGCTGATTCGGCTCTTCGCATGGAGCATGGTCAAAAGGTTGATGGCTGGCGGCTGGTCCACTACACAGGGCCGAGTGGAGTTCGGCAGTGTCTTGGAACACCGCGTCCGCTATGTCAGTTACTTCGTTGCCACCATCTACTACTCGTACTACGTCAACAACGAGTACTATTCCGGCAACTTCGACAGAGCATTCCTGCGCGAAAGTGCTGCCGACCGTTTTGTAAACAGCATTAAGGATCAAATGGTCTTCGTCGGCTCTAAACCGAACCGTCCCGAAAAGTCGGCCATTCTCAAGCAGGATCAGCCGGGTGGGTGGCCTGCCTGACCTGCGAGTGACGCGACCCCTCGCGGATGAACGCCCAACCGGGGCTGACTACACCTTCAACTGTTTTTAGACTGAGATCGGCGGACAGTTCATCAAAGACCCGCTGGAGTGCAGGCGAGAGCCCGCCCATCTGCGCCAAGTCCGGGTACAGAGCAGGATGCAACACTTTAAAATTTTCAATAGCCACGACGCGGCCCCTAAGGGCTAAACCTCATGTCTTTCAAAATCAATTGAGAGCAGAGTTCGACTAATCCGCCGCCGCTTCCAGGGCAGATCCGCTGCGGGCGGGGCGTTGCAGGAAGGCGGCGCGCTCGGTTTCAAATTGTTCCAGGTTCGCTCCGAACTCCTGCTCTTTCCATCCCATGACTGCGCCAATACGCAAGGCCGCTTCGCGGCTGCAGGATTCGGACCAGCACGCACCCAGTGCCACGGGCACGCGTCTCAGCAGCACGTCGCCGAGAGTGACCGCGTATTCGTTGCGGTAAGCTTCGACGACTTCCGCCACGATGTGGGAGGTGTGCGGACAGATGGGCGCGCGAAGATCGGCGCCAACCAGGGCCGTGCGAGCGATATCCATGGCATGCTCACCGTGCCATTCCATCATCCCGCGGGCGGTTTCTTCGCTGACCGAGCCGGCGCGGGCGATTTCAATGACTTGCTGATCGAGGAGCGGATCGAGCGAACTGCCCGGGCCGATCGTGACCGCTTTGGGTTCTTCGACCGAGATCCCGATCTTGCGCGCACACTCGCGGGCAAGCGAAGCGGCGGTCGTGAGCTTTCCGCCGATCACCGAGATCATGCGCGCGGCGCCTTCGTCCTTGTGGTCATGCAGGAAATGACGGCGCGTCATAGCAGACGGCTTGTCACCCGGAGAGTTCGGCAGCGGCCGGATTCCCGCGAAGGCGTACTTGATGTCATGCGCTGAGAGCTTTGCTTTGGGGAACAGCCCAGCCGCGGTTTGCAGCAAGTATTCGATCTCCAGCTGAGAGGCCGAGGTTTTTCCCGGATCACCGCTATCCGGCACTTCGGTGGTGCCAACAAGAATCTGCTCGTTCCACGGCAGCACAAAGACCGGGCGTCCGTCGGCGGCTTCGGTGTAGAGCGCGGCGGTGGGAGCTCCCG
>DATMOO010000296.1:0-7119 GCA_035568275.1 Candidatus Sulfotelmatobacter sp. | reverse complement strand
CCGACGGTGATCGCGACGTCCTGTTTGGTCGTCTGTAAGTTAGGCGCGGAAATCGAAAGGGTGTAGAGACCAGGGCTCATCAGCGAAAACCGGTAGCTTCCCTGCGCGTTTGTGGCGTGGGTCTCTGTGGCACTGGTGGCACGGTTCGTCAGGCTGACGTTGGCACCAGAAATTAGAGCACCAGAAGGATCGGTGACTACTCCGGTAATGTCACCTGAGGTCAATGATTGAGATGTCGCGAAAGTTGTGAGAAGGGTTGCGATCAACAAACTAACGACAAAGCATCTGCTGAACATAAACGACAAAGCCTCCCGCCAACAAAGTGGTGGTCATCGACCGTACCCGCGGCCGCGCCTCAATATGTCTGCGAGGCCTAACGTTCGATGATCGGCGGTAAATGCAGTTATCGTTCCAGACAGCTGAGGCTAAGCCTTTATGCGGCAAACGTTCGGTAAAACGGCTCGCTTAACGACTTTTGAGGGAGTCGTATCGCAACTGCGGAGCATCAACAAAATACTCGCCACACATTTCGTGTCCGTATGCCGACTCCCACGTCGGTCAAAGGACATCGCTCGCTGACGTGGATCGATTCCACCGTTCACAACGCGGGATTTGCGAGCAGGGGTATGGCACTTTCTTTGCATGAGCATCGAAGGAGAAAATGAATGGCAGACTCAACACTCTCGCGCGTCTGGTTTGTCACGGGAACCTCAAGCGGCTTTGGGTACCTACTTACAGAAGAAGCCCTAAAGCGTGGTGAACGAGTAATTGCGACAGCACGAGACGTGTCAAAGTTGTCCAGACTCACGCAGCAATATCCGGACCGCATTCAAACTCTGACGCTCGATGTCACCAACCCGCAAGAAATCGTATCGGTTGCTGAGCGAGGGATTGCCGCCTTCGGCCACGTAGACGTTCTCGTCAATAACGCCGGCTACGGAGTGAACGGCGCTATCGAGGAAGTGTCGGAAGATGAATTCGAACGGATGTTCCAAACTAACATTTATGGCCTCATTCGAGTCACCCGCGCCTTCCTGCCGCACTTTCGCCGGCGCCGCAGCGGACATATTTTCAACTTGTCTTCGATCGGCGGACTGATCGGCTCAGCGGGCTGGGGTTTCTACAACACGACCAAGTTCGCCGTCGAAGGATTCAGCGAGGCTTTAGCGGAAGAAATGAAGCCGCTCGGCGTTCGTGTCACGGTGGTCGAACCGGGCCCCTTTCGAACCGACTTTCTGGGACGATCCGGCAAACTTGCCAAGCGGGAATTAATTGAGTATGCAGCAACGGCAGGCAAGGCCCGCGAATACTTGAAAACGCAGTCCGGAAGACAACCGGGTGACCCACAGAAAGCGGTCGAGGCAATTATAGCCGCCGCGAATTCTCCCAAAGCGCCCTTGCATCTGATTCTCGGTCGCATCGCACTGACCCGCTTTCGCCACAAGCTTTCGGACTGGCAGCAGGAAATTGCCGAGTGGGAGAGCCTCACTACCGGTGCCGACTTCCCAGAAAGCAAGAGCAGCGCCGCGGACTAGAAGAGATGCACACAACAGAGACTTGCCCCGCAGCACTTGTGGAGGCGACACGACTCGGCATCGACTTGAGTAAACGAGTATGAGCACAAGAAGAGACTTTCTCAATCTCGCCGTCAAGGGATCCGCCATGACTGCAGCCGCGGCGGTTCTCCCCGGGAACCCATATGCGCTGCTCAATCCAGACGATGGTAGGAGCACGAACATGAACGATAACGCGATCAGAAGTATCCACTACAAGCCACCCTTTAAATTCGGCTTAGGAGGAGTTCCGCTAGGAAACGAATTTGCAGTAGTAACTGATAAGGATGCCTATGCGATCCTGGAAGCGGCCTGGACTGCAGGGATTCGCTACTATGACGTTTCTCCCTGGTATGGTCTGGGTCTTGCCGAGCGCAGGTTTGGCAGCTTCATTCACAACAAGAACAGAAGTGAATATGTAATCTCATCCAAAGTAGGCAAACTCCTAAAAGCGTCGAGGACAGCCAAGGGCCGCGAGCTGTTCCCTTTCTCGCGCTCCCCCAACGACGTAATTTTCGATTACACGGCATCCGGCGTGAGGCGTTCGGTCGAGGATAGCCTGCAAAGACTCGGCGTTGATAGCCTCGACATTGTTTTTGTCCATGATCTTTCTTCGGACAACAAGCTCTTGCCGACGAGCTGGCAAGAGCAATTCGATATCGCTGTGAAAGGTGCCTTTCCCGAACTGACGCGCATGCGGAAAGAGGGATTGATCAAAGGCTGGGGAATTGGCGTCAATACGCCTGAACCGATCCTGCGAGTATTCAGCGAAGCCGATCCAGACGTCTGTTTGATGGCCTCGCAGTATTCGTTGATCGATCACAAGAATGCCCTAAACCAGCTTTTTCCAGCGGCCCGAAAAAAGAACGCCTCACTGGTAGTTGGCTCCTCCCTGAACGCCGGCTTCATCTCGGGGAGTCCTCGCTACAATTACGGGAGAGAGTCCTATAAGATTCCCATCGAATTCCTGGAAAAGCGAAAAAGACTGCGCGAGGTGGCGGCGAATTATGGAGTAGACCTGCGGACAGCAGCTCTGCAGTTCTCTGCAACACCCGACGTGGCTGCGGCATTAGTGGTCGGGGCCAGCAGTGAGCAACAGATTCTCGCAGACTACACATCGATCCAAACCAAGATTCCGGCTGAATTCTGGGCTGAGCTGAAAGCTGAGAAATTGATAGAGGAAAATGCACCGACGCCTGCCTGAGGCGCACAAGCACGTTTGAAGTGCGCGAACTCATTCTGCTGCCGAGGTTAAGTTCCTGCTGTGGATGTCAGCCCTCAGAGCTGCATTACTACGGATCCCGTGTTTTTAGCCAAGCCACTGCGGATTGGCATACGTGCCGTCAAACTGGTGGCTCGTCTTGTAGAGTTCGAACTGGCCTGCCTCACCAGGCTTCGCCGTCTTCGCCAGGAGAGCCGCAACTTGAGAATGGTCCATTGGCTGAAAACTACGCGCAGCCTGGAGGGCTTGCTGAAGGATTGGGATCGAGTCACACCCGGTGATAACGACACTGGTAGGAAGATTCATCGAGTAATGCAAGCACTCGATCGGCGTCACAGCCTTGCTCTCAAGGATGACGTGGTCGCCCATCGATTTCATGCCGAGAACTGCAATGCCATCCTCGGTCAACACGGGAAGTACCTTCTTTTCGAAACTGTTGAAGTGTGCGTCCATCACATTCAAAGGCATTTGAACGGCGTCGAACTTGAAGCCATGCTTCGAAGCCGTAGCCAGCATCTTCAAATGGATGTCTGGACTTTTGTGTCCAGTGAACCCGATAAAGCGGACCTTGCCAGCCTTTTTGGCTTCCAGTACGGCCTCCATCCCACCGCCTTCGGCAAAAACTCGATCTGGATCGGAGTCGCGAATCACTTCATGAAACTGCAGCAAGTCAATTCGATCGGTCCGCAACCTGCGCAATGATTCGTTGAGTTGACCAGCAGCTGCAGTTTTGGTTCGACCATCGATCTTGGTCATCAAAAAGGCTTTCTGGCGATAACCTTCGAGCAGGGCCTTGCCCATGCGAATTTCACTCTCTCCGCTGTTGTAGTCCCAACAGTTATCGAGGAAATTGATCCCTTCATCAACTCCGCTACGAATAATTCGAATGCTCTCTTCCGGAACACTCTGCTTGCCCAGATGATATCCGCCGAGCCCGATCACTGAGACTTTTTCACCGGTTCGGCCCAGCGTTCGATACGGGATCCCGTTACGCTCTTCTGCGGAACCGTTTGAGGTTCCGGCCATCAGGAGGGATGCAGCAGCCATGCCGACAAACTCTCTCCGGGTGAAAGCAGAATCTCGGCCAGCACGTATTCCCTCTTGCAAATGCGGCTGATGGAAACCATCGGAGCCTGATTGTTCGAAATTAGCATCATCGAGAGTCATTAAGATCCTCCTGCGCTGGCGCACTCTTGACTTTATGCGAACTGGCTGTTGCTCGACAGTGGCAAATCACGGACGCGCTTGCCCGTGGCAGCGAAAATCGCATTGCAAAATGCCGCAACAAACGGGGGAACGCCGGGCTCGCCCACTCCAGCCGGCGGCGCCGAGCTCTCGGTTATGTAAACGTTCGTCTCAGCCGGTACTTCATTGATTCGTGCAACGGGATAGTCGCTGAAATTGGATTGTTGGATCATGCCGTTCTTGGCCGTGATCTCGCCGCTGCGCACGATGCTCGTTCCGAACACTACCGCTCCTTCAAATTGCGCTCGCGTTGCTTCCGGGTTGACGACCAGCCCGGCATCGATCGCCGTGTCGACCCGGGGTATGCGGATCTCTCCCTTATCACTCACTTCCACTTCCACGACCGTCGCCACATACGTCAAGAAACTGCGATGGGCAGCAAATCCAAAACCGTGGCCTTTGACGCTCTTTTTATTGGCCCAGCCGGATTTATCCGCCACCATTTCGATGACGTTCCGCAAGCACCCGGTTTCCCAGGGATACGTTTTGTAATCCGCACCGTAGTTCGGATATTCGACGTTGGTGAAGTCCAACGTACGAGGCGGACCAATAAGATCGAGCATATACTCCACGGGATCACGTTTGGCGCGATGGGCCAGTTCATCGCTAAAACATTGAATCGCGAATGCATGGTAGATATTGGCCACGGACCGCAACCACCCGATCCTGACATGAGCTTGCGCCGGGCCGTTCTCAATGCGGATGTTGGGAAGATCGTAAGGAAGGTCCGTCCAACCCTGAGCCAGGTGTGGCGGATCTCCATAGACAGCGTTCACATCGAAAATGGACGTGATTGGTGGAAAGACCGATCTCTGTAACCACGCCGTCGGTTTTCCTTTTTCATCGACTGCAGCCTTCATGTACATCGCAGCCACCGCATTGTAATAATCAAACTTAACATCGTCCTCGCGGGTCCATACAACCTTCACGGGGCGGCCCAGCTTCTTGGACAGGACCGCGGCCTCCGCAACGTAGTCAGGCTTCGATTTCCTTCCAAACCCGCCACCCAGTAATGTAACGTGACAAGTCACGTTCTCGACTGGTATGCCAAGTTCCGACGCCACAATTGCCTGCGCGGCCTGTGGATTCTGAGTCGGCGCCCAGGCTGTGACTTTACCGTCCTTGAATTCCGCCAGCGCCACCATCGGCTCCATTGGTGCATGCGCCAGAAGTGGAACGTAGTAATCGGCTTCAAATACATGATTGCCCGCGGGAAACTCCTTGTCGGAGTCGCCCACGCTGCGGATCAGCTTACCTGGCTTGTGCGCAGTCTCAATAAGCGTTTTCTTGTATTCGACTGAGTCGTAGGATTCATTCGTGCCGTTGTCCCAGGTTATTTTTAGCTTTTTGCGTCCTTGGAATGCAGCCCAGGTGTTATCGGCAATGACAGCGACGCCGCCCAAAGGTTGGAATGCAGCGGGAAGCTTGAAGGGATCGATCCGGATGGTCTGGTGTACTCCCGCAACTTTGAGCGCGTCCTGATCGTCAAGTGTTGCTATCTTCCCGCCGAATACGGGAGGATGTTCAACCGACGCGAAAACCATGCCATCGACGCGCGCATCCATTCCATACATCGCTTTGCCGGTGCACAGGAGCGCCAGGTCCACGCTGGTCATTCCCTTCCCGATGTACCGCCACTCCGAAGGCTGCTTAAGCTGGAGCTGTTCTTTCTTTGGCACGCTAAGGCGCGCCGCCGCAGAGGCCAGTTCACCGTAACCTACACGCCGGCCCGTCGCCTTATGAAGTACTGTATGCATCTCTGTAGAGCATTCCGACACAGGGACGTTCCACTTCTGCGCCGCAGCCCGGATCAGCATCCATCGCGCTGCCGCACCACACTCGCGCATGGTTTCATAGAATCGTCTTACCGATTGTGACCCGTCTGTGTTTTGGTCTCCGTATCGCTTATCGCCAATCGCCTGGTCGATCTTCACTCGCTTCCAGTCGGCGTCAAGTTCGTCCGCAACTACCAGCGGCAGGGATGTCCGGATAACAGTGCCCATCTCCGAACGGTGAGCAACGATAAAGACGGTGCCATCCTGCTGAATGCCGACAAAGACATTGGGGTGGAGCGTGGCGCGGTCCGCATCGGTTTGAGCGCCTGCCTCATGCTGAGGGACCAATATCGGCGGAAGATATCGAACGGCCAGGATGAGCGCTCCTGCCCCAAACACTCCTTGGAGGAACCGACGCCGGCTTACGTTCTCGATTGGGCTCATGCGATTTTCTCTGCGGCCAACTTGATCGCTGCCCGAATCCGTTGGTAAGTACCACAGCGGCAGATGTTGCCCGCCATCGCGTCGTCTATTTGCTGATCTGATGGGTGCGGATTGTTTTTTAGCAGCGAAACCGCCTGCATGATCTGCCCGGACTGACAATATCCGCACTGCGGAACGTTGACCTGCATCCAGGCCTCTTGAACGGGATGGAGCCCGTTTGCCCCAAGGTCCTCGATCGTGCGAATCTCGGTGCCGGCGGCGGCGCTCATGGGCGTGACACACGACCGAATCGCTTCGCCATTTTTATGGACGGTGCAGGCCCCACATAGCGCGATCCCGCAGCCAAACTTCGTGCCAGTTAGCCCCAGGATGTCACGCAGGTACCAGAGCAGGGGCATGTCGGGATCGCCATCGAAAATACGATCCATTCCATTTACTTTGAGATTTACCATTCGGTCCCCTCTATCGATCTAGCAGCATTCTGCGTGCCAAGCTACCGAGGAGGGATAGGACACAATCCGCTGCTGGAATTCGTTGCGCTCAAGGTGGAGAAACAATTTCCTCTTCAAAGTGTCCGTATTTCGACACGAGTGTTGAATCGCAGTCATGTGCGCCGATGCAAGCAAATTCTTTCTGCACAGGCCGGCCCCCGCAAAGTGGTGAGCAAGTTGCTACTGCTCCAGTAAACCTAGTCAACGAGGACCATCGAGTCATGAACAGCAAACACATTTCTACCAGGTTGGCTGGCGAGGTAACACTCGGCGGCGAACTTTCCGTATATCGTCTCGGCTTTGGAGCCATGCGCCTCACAGGCGAAGGAATCTGGGGTCCGCCAAAGGATCGCAAAGGAGCGCTTGCGGTTCTGCGCCGTGCTGTCGAA
>DATMOO010000295.1:0-19152 GCA_035568275.1 Candidatus Sulfotelmatobacter sp. | reverse complement strand
CTAGAAGCCCGCTGGGAAGGCGCTGGGAAGCCCGAAGAGGGCTGGGTGTGGTCTGCGCCGACTCGTAGCGGCCATGTCGAGTCTTCGAGCCTCAAGAAGCAACACGCCAAGACGTTCACGACGATAGCGGAGCAGGCAGCTAAGAACAACGGGAAGCCGGTGCGCCCATTTGTGCTCTATTCGCTGCGGCACACGTTTCTGACGCGCCTGGGTGAATCAGGCTGTGATGTTTGGACGTTGGCCCGGATCGCTGGACACAGTGCAATCGGGATTTCGTCTCGATACGTTCACCCTTCCGAAGAAGCCGTACTCGATGCAATGTCGCGGCTGGGTGGGCACAAAATTGGGCACAGCGCCGAAGTGCCACAATTGCCAGCGGCTCAACAAGAGCCAGTAACCCACTGAAAGCGAAGAAGAAGTTTGGTGGACGTGGGGGGACTCGAACCCCCGACCCCCTGCTTGCAAAGCAGGTGCTCTGCCAACTGAGCTACACGCCCACGGTAGAAGCTCTGTTGATTCTAAAATATTTGCTGCCGCCGTAAAACTCCGAAAGCCCACGTTCTTCCTTCTACCGCGACGCCCCGGCGCTAAGCCGCGTTGCGTACGTTGCTTTCAATCCGTCTTCGCTTTTCGGGATGGGGACCTGAAGCATTTCTAACCGAACGGTTGCGCGAGGATGCGCTCCGCTTGCGCTGAGTGCCTGCGTAGCGGCGTTGAATCCGCCGACGCTTTGCGTCGACGCAGCGAGCGCTTATCGTGCGCGATTCCTGGCCGGTGCGGGGCGTTGCTTCAGTAAATCAGCGGCGCGTTTCAGCAGATCCTCAAATTCCCGGTCTTTTGTGGACATTTGAACGGCAGGAACTTTGGGAGTACGAACAGGCGACGCGGGCATGGTGATTTCTCCCCGGTTTTATTCTTTCTGCAAAGCGCGCGCATTCTTGCCTGGAAGGGCATAAGAGACAATGGACGGGGGCATGATTCCGACATTATTCTGGCTTAAGAGCTAATCAGCAGAAGAAACAGGATTTCCAGGCAATCGCCAAGAAAACTGAAGTGAACGTCCAATGGTAAATGACCCCGTACCGTGTCACTGTGTGAGCGGGCGGGTTCCGTAGTGTCGCAGCCAGGCCAGTCAGCGGCTATAGGAGGAATCGTTGTAGCCGGTTCGGAATTGAACAGAGACGAGGTTCGCTAATTCACTCAGCCGCGAGGGGAATATGCATGAACGATGGGCCGAAGCGCAGAGACACGTCTGGTGCCGTGATTTATTGCTTTTCGAAGACCGCCACACCAGAAACGGGCTTGCCCTGAGCGTCTGTTCCTTTGAGTGTCATCCTGTTGGTCTTGCCATCTTTGGACACCACCGCGCGTAGGTGTAGCATTTCTTTGCCGCCCTTCATATAGCTGACCTCACGGGTGTTGTCATCTATCCACGTTCCAGAAACACCATCGTACGGGCCGCCAGCCAGAACCTTTCCTGTCCCTCCCTCGTCTCGGACCTCGTATTTAAACGAAATGGGCGAACCGTCCGCCGCAGTGCCGTTTATGGTCACCTGGCGCTGGTCACCTACTATTCGCACCGTAAATGTTTCCTCTTTCGGGATCACGCCTGAGGTGTCTTTCGATTTTGCGAGGTTTAGTTTCCACGTTCCGACGAAAGGATTGCTTTGGGCCAGCAGCAGGCCCGAGGCCATCACAGCGATAACGGCAACAGCGGCAAATACTAGAAGTCGCTTCATGGGTGCCTCTCCCTCAAATTGAAATACTCGAAGGGGCCCAGGAGGGAACTAATAAAGACAACCGTTCCCAATCGCGGCTAGGCGGATTCAGTTACGATCTCCAGACATCGCGGGCAATCGGGCGTCAAGTTCCTCGATGTTGTAGGTTTCGAGGGGGCGCATCAGTTGTGTAGCCCTCGCGTTAGCTTCAGCATGGGTGTTGAATCGTTGCCAGTACAGTGCCGCTGTTGCCCAGCGAATATGATAGTGCAGTGTGTTGCGGTCCATTGAGCCTCGAATCAGGAAAGGGCCTATGTCCAGCACTCTTCAAGGAAAGAGAATCCTCAGGGCAGGAGGACAATATACCATGTGGCAGGCGGTTCAGTCTCTAACTTTGGATTCTGCTTGCTTCCCAACCGCTTTGATTAAAGCTTGAAGCCATTCGTCATCACGCTCACCACCGACGATTCTTACCCCATCGAAACCGTGCCTCATCCTCGCCTATATAGTCGGGATCAAGATAGATGTGCAGGCTCGATATTCGTCCATCTCGAAACTTGAAGACGTTGCAGAAACGACCACCGGGAGTTTTGCCCCCAGCCCATGACTTGCCGGACATTCTGCCCTGTGAAGTTCCTTCAACGACGAGATAGTCGGCTGAAGGAATGAAAGTCAAACGGTCGTAATCGTGTTGGATGGATTCCAAGGTTCCTTCGAATCCCTTAACCATTTCGAGAAACGAGTTCCGTCCGAATCCAAATCCGAATTTAGGGAAATAGACTTCGGCATCTTCGTGGAACAGTTCAAGGACGTCTGGACTTCCCTGGTCAGCTCTCTGAAATATTCGCGAGCGATCTTTATCTTCTCTTGATCATTCGATCCCATTCGTCGTTCCTTCCATAAACTCTGTGGACTGTGCCTCGCCGGGGCCACTGCGGCCGATTGTGGATAGGATTGACAGATCAGAGCCGAAGCTTGCGACGATACAAGACCTTCTCGGACATCGAGCGCATGGTCTCGCGCACGGCCTTCAACCAGCTGAAGCACTCTTCGCTGCAGCTACTGTGCACTATTGCGGGCATCGTGATCACCTATCTGGCGCCTCCACTGTTGTTGCTCTCCGGCAGCAGGCAGGCGTCCTTTATAGGTGCTGCGGCCTGGGCTGCCATGACAGTGACGTACTCGACCATGGTGCGCTACTATCGACTGAACCCTGCCTGGGCATTGGCCCTGCCGCTGGCGGCTCTGTTTTATTTGGGCGCCCTTCTGTCGTTCAACCCGTCACCACGAATCCTGACGACAGACCTCCAACGCATGTACATTCCGTCTTAATCTTTTGTCACTAAGAAGTTGTGTTAATGGCTGCCCACACTGCTCCCACAAGTCTTCGAATCGCCCTCGAACGGCATTGTGAAAGGCTCCCCCCGGTACAGCGTGCTATTCCGGCGCGGAGAAAAAGCCGTTGGCATGTTCGTCGTATTCAGCGGCAAAGTGAGTTTGGACTTTGGGATCGATTCGTCTCTCGTCCGTACCTACGGTGCTGGTGCTTTGGTGGGGCTGCCCGCGACCATCACCGGGCGCAACCGATCCGGAAACCGCCCCAATCGTGGGGCTTATCTGTTGGATGAGTATGGCCTAGAACCATCGCGCGACCCGACAGGGCCAGCGAGTTGAATCGGAATCTCCGCATACAAGTGAATCTTGGCAGCTTCGTAGGTTGCCCGACATACCCACTGGCTCTACGTTGAGCCCCGGCCATTCCTACAGCTGGTTGCCGATAGCGGCATTCGCCCCCCTGCAATACGCTTGCATACGGCTTCGTTATCATTCCTCCCTGCTTCTCGGTTGGAATCGACACTGACGTCGGTTGGCGATCTGCAATTCTCCAATCACATACAAGTAACCGGGCGTGAGCTTAGCCATCGGTGGCTTCAGAATCGCGCGGATTCGCGCAGAGGTTTGGCTTAGGGATTGTCTCGAAGTTCACAGGAGAAAAAACGATGAGAGTTGATTGCAAGAATATTGTTCGCACTTTCTTGTGCACCGGTCTGCTACTCGGCGTTGGAGTACTGATGCATGCACAAGAACCAAACAGTCAGACCCCGCCAGCTACAGACAATACCAAGACTAATGAGCGGGATCGGAGCGCTAACGAGCCCACGGCAGATCAGCAAAAGGACACCCGTTCTGACCGCGACATCACACAACAGATACGACGATCAATCGTGAACGATAAATCACTTTCCACGTATGCGCATAACGTCAAGGTCATTACGCAGCACGGTCAGGTAACACTTAAAGGGCCGGTGCGATCAGAGGACGAGAAGAAAGCAATTGAAGCCAAGGCTGCTGAAGTCGCTGGCGAGAACAAAGTCAGCAGCGAGCTGAACGTCAAACCGCAACAATAACATGCGAAAATAACAAGGAGAAGCAACATGGCAGGAAAGAACACAGCAGTTTTTGGCATTTATCGCAATCGTGCAGGCGTAGAGAGAGCAGTCGATGCTCTGAAGGCTGCAGAATTTCGCAACTCAGACATTTCCGTGCTGTTTCCCGAGAACACAGGCACCAAGGACTTCGCCCACGAGAAAGAGACGAAAGCTCCAGAAGGCGCCACCGCCGGGGCCGGAACAGGGGCATTGCTGGGCGGCGGTCTGGGATGGCTAGCCGGTATCGGGGCCTTGGCAATTCCAGGTCTCGGACCTTTCATCGCTGCGGGACCGATCATGGCGGCACTCGCAGGAGCTGGAGTCGGTGGTGCAGTGGGTGGGCTCACGGGCGCTTTAGTTGGTATGGGAATCCCGGAGTACGAAGCCAAGCGCTACGAGGGTCGCGTGAAGGATGGCGGCATACTGCTCTCGGTACACTCTGACGATTCTCAGTGGACCAAGAGAGCAAAGGAAATCCTGGAGCGTACCGGCGCGGAAGATGTTTCTTCAACGGGAGAAGCTAAGGGCGAAAAGCGAGACGCTGTCCACGATCGCGATGTAGCCTGACACACTGAGTGCAGCGAACCGGCTTTTCTGGGCTGAGATTCGGTTCGCTGCTCCGCATTTCCCCAATCGGTTGGTGTGCCGTTTAGTCGGCGGCGGCCAAAGCAATCCATTCAGGAACGGCGAGAACCAGCAATCAGGAGGAGGAATTCGGATGTACCGCCACATAAAAAAACTAATGTACGCGGTGAATGTCGGAAGTCCCGATGCTCGCTTTGGCAACATGTTGCTGGAGCAATTCGGCGGTGCTAACGGTGAGCTTGCGGCTGCGCTCGCGGCCCGTGGAATACGGCGGAAAATTGAAAATCGTTGAGTCTCCAGAACTAGAACAGGGAGTCGAGGGACATAGCGGAAAGACGATTGCCAAGAGCCACAAGCCCGCGGGCGAAGAGACTGGTGAGGCCAAAATAAAGAAGTCGGCCTAATAATTTACGATCAGCTAACTAAGAAAAGGAGTGCGCATGCAAGACAAAGTTCGCATAGGCGTTGCAGAAGATCGCTTCACGGGTGCCATTGAGTCGCAAACGTCCAAGATCCCAAGTTCCGGCTACTTGGCGGCAGCCTTTGGTGCCATCACAGCTTCAGCCATCCTAAAGATCGTGGGCAAGGATGACTGGGCGTTGTTTGTGGGACAGTGGCCGGCGGCATTTCTATTAATGGGCGTTTACAACAAAATGGTGAAGCAGCACGGCTCAGATGCATATAGCGAGGCCGCTTAACGGTCGGGTTGGACCGAGAGTTGCTTCCGAACCTAGGGGGTGCCTCGGTCCAGCCGAATTTGAGAATTGCATTCGACGGAGCAGAAGAAGCCTCAATAAAAGGCAGAATATCGCGCCTGTTTTCTCTCGGCTTGGGCTTGAGGCTCGAAACAACGTGCCCGCCCGGGTACGGCAATTAACCTCAATCGACGGCCCGAAAGCCGGGGTTGGAGAGAGACCTTGAAATATTCGCTAGGCGCATTCTAATGGGATGGTAGCTGGTACCCTCAAGCCAAGAAGAAACGCAATCTGCCGGGAAATCTACCCGCAGTGCAGGCGCAATAGGCTTTTTTCAAAAGCTAGGCCCCGGTCTGGTAACCGGTGCTTCCGACGACGATCCCAGCGGAATCGGCACTTATTCGCAGGTAGACGCACAGTTCGGTTATGGCCTCCTCTGGACGATGGTTTTGTCCTATCCGCTCATGGCTGCGATTCAGGAGATTAGTGCGCGTATTGGAAGAGTGACCGACGCCGGCATTGCTGCCAACCTCCGCGAGAATTACCCCAAGCCTCTTCTTTACGCCGTGCTGTTTGCGGTTTCGGTAGCCAATGTTTTCAACCTTGGAGCCGATATCGGCGCGATGGGAGCGGCGACGCAGTTAGTGTTGCCGGTTCGGTCCGAACTCGCGGAATTGGCACGCGCCATCAAGGACGGCGCCAAGGAACGACGGCGATACGCAGCGATACGGCCTCGCCTAGGTTGGCCTGCTCGACCTGTTCGAGACCCGCAGGCAGTTGGCTGAGGACAATAGAGGTGAGGAAGGGTAAGGGTGTGTTTGTTCTCTATCGTGACGTTCCTGCTCCAGTTGCCCTCGGAGCAATCGCATTCTCCTTCGAGCAAGCACCCTTTCGCGAACCTTCGCCGGGGTTGGCCGGCAACATCTTGCGAATTTTGCGTCCCAGTTCGTCAGGTGTGAAGGGCTTCCGGATCAGCGAGACATCCGGATTCAGCATGTCCGCGCGAATAAGTGTGCCGCTGTACCCGGTCATGTAGAGTACCTTCGTTTCTGGATGCAGCGAACGAACCTCCTTGGCCAGGGCCGTTCCGTCCATTCCGGGCATCACGACATCTGTCAGCAGGAGATCAATCGCGGCTTTTCTTCGTCTCACAATCTGTAAGGCTTCCTCGACGTTGCACGCTGGTAAAACGGTGCAGCCAAACCTGCTCAAGGCTTCGCAAATCAAATCACGAAGTGGTTTCGCATCTTCGACCACGAGAACAGTTTCTTCCGAAAAACCCGGACTTCCCGAGTATTTGGCAGACTCACGACTTAACCCGGCGTGCTGGACGGCGGGCAAATAGACCTTGAATGAGGAGCCGCGTCCTAGCGTGCTTTGTACTTCGATCCTTCCGTTGCTCTGCTTCACGATTCCGTAAACCGTCGCCAGCCCCAGGCCCGTACCCTTGCCCACTGCCTTCGTTGTGAAGAATGGCTCAAAGATATGTGCCTGCGTCTCCTGGTCCATACCGGTTCCTGTGTCGATTACCTCCAGCAGGACGAAATGGCCAGGCAATATGCCTCCTCCGGCCTGGCCGGAGGCATTCTCCATTCGCACATTGCTGGTCTGGATTGTCAGCTTTCCGCCCGTCGGCAAAGCATCCCGCGCGTTGACCACCAGATTCAAGACTACTTGCTCGATCTGACCGGGATCTGCGCTTACGAGGTCGAGATTGGGCTCTAGTATCACTACAAATTCAATGTTCTCCTTGATCAAACGCCGCAGCATCGTTCCTGTATTGCTAACGAGCTGGTTAATATCCAGCACCATCGGTTGGATGACCTGCTGGCGGCTGAACATCAAGAGCTGGCGCGTGAGGGCAGCCGCACTATTCGCGGCTTGTTTGATCTGCTCAAGTTTCGCCCGGTTGTGATCTGATGAGCCAAGATTCTCCAGCAACAGATCGCTATAGCCAGAAATCACTGCGAGCAGGTTGTTGAAATCGTGAGCCACTCCCCCGGCGAGTCGACCGATCGCTTCCATTTTCTGGGATTGCAGTTTTTCGGATTCCGTGAGGACAGCTTTCGCATCCGTCTTCTCGGTCTGGAAGTGGTCGAAGACGAAAGCCAATGTCCACACCATAACAACGAATAGCAGAACTTGGTTCGACCGAAGGTCAGCCTGGAAGAGATACTTTGACAACCCCCAAAAAAGTAGGGCGGCTAGCATCACCCCGATAGCACGCTCGACGTGCTTCTTGCCAACTTTCGACCGTAGACGGACTAGAGTGAGACTCGTTCTCTTTGGATGTTCGACCATCCCATTCAGTCCTTTAGCGCCTCAAGCGGCTTCGAAGCCTCCTGGGCGACTCTCAACATGACATTGTCCTGTTATTTATTGGCGCGGCAAAGGGTACGGACGATTTGGGAAGAAGAGTACCAATGTAACCCTGGATCGGGACGGCATTGCCGATGAAAGAGGAAGAAGAAGAGAGGTAACTCGATTCGGCCTTAACGACTCAACCGAAGTTTCTCACGGCGACATCGCCTGATGGTGAAGCATCGTCGTGACGAGAAACCCAAGCTAGCTCCCAACAAATCCCACTGTGGCAATCTGGCCAGACGCGGCGCTCCTGCCTTCGAAGAGAAGGAATCTTTCAATACGTAAGAGACCTTTGACCATTGAAGTGCCGTACATACTCTCGCAGCGCAGACGAGTGAGATGAGGCACGGAGGGGTTCAGAGGTCATCCTGCACCTTAGTAACGTTGGTTGCCAGAGTGGGCAGTACTAAACTGTGGTGAAATGCAACACCTCACTGTCGATGAGATCGCTAGTGTACTCATCGCCCGCCTCATGCGGGAGGTTCAGCACTTCGTGGCAAACTCCCTGATTCAAGAGGGCACAAGCGCTGATGAAGTCTGGAGTCGATTCTTGGAAAAACTGAACAACGGCAAGACCTCCGCACCTGAGGTCGGGGAAAGACCCAAGAACAGGCCCTTTATCACGTAGATGCACTCACTTATCGACGATCACACTCAGAACACGGCCCAGCCCCGCAGTTCGGGTTGGCGATTCTTGGCCAACAACCGATTCAGTAGTTATGTTCCAAATTTATCGCGATTCTTCTTGTCTTGGTCATCCTCACTCTGCGTTTGTGTTGAGCCTTTCTCGTTAGGGTCACACTTTGCCAAATTGCCCAGTTCTTTCAGCCGTGTGGAGATTATGACGCCCTCCTCTAGCTGAATTGGGGTCGAGCTGCGCCGTTTTGCTCTTATCCATGCAAGGAACTGATGTAATGACATTCAGGAGGACTCCGGAATATTCGATCCGACGACGGCTTGACGTGCCATGAAACCAGCCTGTCACGAGTGGCGTTTGTTCTCGGCGCTTTCAGTTCCCGAGTCTCGCTACGTGATTGGCCTGAATAGCCGTCAAGCCTTAGGAGCACCCAACGCAATAAATTTGTATCCCACCCCGGGGACAGTCACGATCAATTGGGGGTGCCTGGCGTCTCGCTCCAGTTTGTGACGAAGGAAGTGCACATGAATATCCACAGTCCGTGTGCATGCTCCGCTTTCATAACCCCAGACTGAGCGCAGGAGCTCATCCCGAGAGACGTCGCTCCCGGCGCGTTCAATAAAGTGGCGCAGAAGACGAAACTCCAGCTTTGTAAGATAAACCGGCTCACCGTTTTGGCTCACTTGGGCCGAAGCGACATCGACTCGGAGCGGGCCAAATTTATGAACATCCTTGCGTAGGATACGGCCAAGTTCCACGACGATCGCCATGCGCCGTTCTGCATTCGGTTCACTCAGGGCTTCGAGACAGAGTTCTCGCCACTCGTGCGTATGCGTCTCTGACATGATCATTCTCCTAGTCCACAGCAAACAACGAACCGGAGTTTGTATCGAAAGTTTGGAGCACTGTTTTGAGGCCCTGCACCCGAGCGAGGCATCCCGCTCTCTCGCCAAGTCACAGAGCGTTCTTAAAGGAGTCATTTCCAAGTCTTGCACAGAGAATAGAATATCCACAGGAATAGTAAATGGCCCGAGCGTTGCAGTTCTCATGGTTCAAATGGGCTAAGAGATTGCCTGTACGCGGAATCCGCATCAAGTTCCGACTGGGGCGCGGCGGCGAGGCGCTACTCAGCAAGCCGAGCGCGATGGCGACCACAGCGTAAGACAAAAACATTCCTAGGGAAAAAGAACAAAAACCCAAGCCGAGTTCCGGTGACTGCGTCAATCGCCTGGCCCAGCTTCCGTCGGTAACAACGGAAGGGCAGGTCGACAATCAGGCAGCAGCCACGGATGAAACGAGAACGCCCAACTTGCACCGAGCGAAAACACTCATCGAGAATGCGGATGGAAGGATGGCGACAGCGGCGACTCGGCAGGAGAGAAAAACCTTGCTCAACCAAACGACAAAAGAACCCACTTGACTGCGACTGGCCTTCCCATGGAGGGCGATTTCATCAGTTGAGAACTGTCCGACCCCAGAGTCAATGGGCGAAGTGTTTCACCGGCACGCCCCACAGACGTGAAAGGCCATTAACAATTCCCAGCCCGAGCGTATTGTGGTGCCGCTCAGCCGAACCTACGATTTCTTCTTCGCCTTGAAGGCAGTCGACTGAACCAGGTCGGTTCCTCAGTTTAGATCGACTCAAATCCGTTTCCTCTGGCACGCTTCCTACGTGGACGGATTGCGACTCAGGGTTGCCTATGGATTGGTCGCAAATCGGGTGCCCCGTTGAAACTGGTACTGATCGGCGGCGTTGTGGGGTTGGTGATTGGGGTGGTACTCAGTGTTTTCTATTTCTCGCTGGCTACCTTCTTCGCAGTCCAAGCAAAAGCCCTCGATGCGCAGCAAAAAGCCGAAGAGGAGCGCAACAAAAACAAAGATGTAACCGTCACGGAGAGGATAAAGATTGCAGGAGCTCGCGATAAGACGCCCGTGGCCACGACCGAGGGGGACCCATCTCCCGCAAAGACAAGTCCAGTGAAAAGTAATGGAGTACTGAGATGACATTGTGCCAACTTCTCCAAACCTGCCTCGCTGGCCGGGAGGGCAGCGTATGCTGCTCAATCTCTGTTCCACCCTGTTGCAAACATCTGTGCTAGGCCAGTGCCAAAGGACTGTCTATGAAAAGCCTTCGTTGGGCGATCCTGGTGCTGTTGGCGGTATCCGTGCAACGTG
Source organism: Candidatus Sulfotelmatobacter sp. (assembly GCA_035568275.1). GTDB lineage: Bacteria > Acidobacteriota > Terriglobia > Terriglobales > Acidobacteriaceae > Sulfotelmatobacter. The sequence continues at coordinate 8,549 of DATMOO010000295.1, read as the reverse complement.
CAAACGCTGGACAGCATTCCTGTTTTCGACATTTCACGAGTTACGATTTCGTTTAGCGCTAACACACAAAGGGGGAGACAACTCACAGTTTGCTTTCGCCGGCCCGGGCATCAGCATCGTGGGAGGTGGTAGTGCTTGCAGTTCATTGGACGACTGATGCATTGGTGCCTTCTTGCCACCCGGCGGCGTCGTCAGGCCAAATGTTAGCCTGGTCAGTTTCGATTTTGTCTCTATGAAGATTGTGGGGCACACTTACACTTCGCCATCGGCCGCTCTCTTCAATTCATCGATCACCGCCGGTACTAGTTTCACCCTTACAATGGGAAAGAATTCTCCGTTTACCTTTACTGTCACGATCCCTGCCAGTCTGGCGTCTCCCCTGGGAGGTCTTCCAGATGGGAGCCGGTTCAAGCTGAACATTCCACCGGGCGGCAAGCTCGTGTTGACGTTCGATTTTCTTTCGTAAGTGTCAGAGCAAACACACGGTTGACAGATTGATCCGCAGCCAGCGTGACTTCACCACTTGATCCACCTGATCAGCAAATTCTCAGGCGGTCAGTCTTCGTCCCCTCCGTTCACGGCGAACTACTGCCGGTTTGCCTTGGCCGCATCGTAGCCCCAGTATCAGCGCTACGCGACCTGCTGCGCCGCGCCAGCACAGGGTAGGTTGAAATAGAAAGCTGGCGCCGCGCGGAGAGTTGTTGGCCGCCCACAACACCCACCGTAGAACCCATTCTCCAGCGGGTGTATCCAGAAGACGCAGCGCTCATGCAACAGACAATCGAACGCGCGACGCAGGATGAGAAGGATTTTGACCATGAGTATCGCTTGATGATGCCGGACGGTTCCCTCAAGCATCTCCACATTGTGGCTCGTGCCTTAGACGATGAATCGGGTACCGCAGAGTCGTTGGAGCAGTGATGGACGTCACCGAGCGCAAACGCGCCGCGGAGGGTTTCAGGCGGACCAGCGAGTCTGGCGCAGATCCGTCCAGGTATCGCCATCCTCGTAGCGCTCGGGGTAGAGCACCTTCGAACGAGGATCTTCCGCGGTATCGAGTTGCAGGACCATCCACTTTGGATACGGAACGCCGGGGTCCGATGCCGCGTCTAAGCGCTGGACCTCGTCGCCGGAGAGTTGAAGCTCTACTGCACGGATGTTATCGTCCAGTTGCTCGGGCTTCCGGGCGGCGATGATCACACTACTGACGGCAGCCCGTCCCAATAGCCACGCGAGTGCAACACGGGCCGGGGTCGCGTCATGTCGATTGGCTACTTCCTTTAATGCATCAATGACCCTGTAGCCCATCTCCCTGTCGAAAGGCACGAAATTGCCTGCTTCGGCGAAGCGGGTGCCGGCCGGAGCAGGGTTAGCGCGAGTGTATTTGCCCGTAAGAAATCCGCCCGCAAGCGGGCTCCAGACGAGGATACCGATATTGTGATACTCGGCGAACGACTGGAATTCGTATTCCAGACCCCGGCCGACGAGGCTGTAGTACATCTGCGCCGTTACGTATTTCTCCAACCCCAGCTGATCCTGCAGCATGACCGCGGTGGCTGCCTGCCATGACAAGAAGTTGGACAGCCCGATGTAGCGGACCTTACCCTGGCGCACAAGATCGTCGAGCGTTCGAAGAGTTTCCTCGAGCGGCGTATTGCTGTCCCATCCATGGATCTGGTAGAGGTCGATATAGTCGGTCTGCAGCCGTCGGAGGCTGGCCTCCACCTCGCGCATGATGTTCACGCGAGTCGCGCCGCTCCGGTTGAAATTCCCGCTCATAGGCAGTCGGACTTTTGTGGCAAGGACAATCTCTTTCCTCACGCCCTTCAAGGCATTTCCCAGGAGACTCTCGCTCTCCCCAAGGCTATAAACGTCCGCTGTATCGATGAAGTTGATTCCCCCGTCCAGGGCTAGCTTCACCATGCGCGTTGTGTCCTCCTGACCCAGGTTGCCCATATTCATCTTGCCGCCGAACTGCATCGTGCCAAGTGCCACGCTGCTGACGATGAGTCCGGTATTCCCAAGTTTCCTGTACCTCATCTCCCGCGCTCCTTCACCTGAAAAACTAAGATTACGATAGCGATGTTCGCGCACTTCACAAGTGGCAACTGAGTCCGGGTCTTTGAATTCGCGGCGGCGCAACTTCGGATTAGCCCTTCAAATCGATTGCCCGTTCGGATGAGCATTTTGATCGCCACCTGCATTAGTTACGAGTATTCACTTCGTTGGAAGGCTATTGCTCCAAGCTGAGTCCATATTTTGACAGCGAGTCCCCATCTCGACACATCAATCCCTGCAGTAGATCGACGTATGCCGTTAAATCGAATGAGAACAGGCCTCGTCGACGAATTCGCAGGCGATTTGACCGTTGACGTCCTTTGGAAGAGGACATGCAATGGAATTAAATGGAGATTCAATATGCCCGCAACCATAAAGGACCTGGCAGAGGGGACCTCGATCTCCGGGGTGATGATCCCCGACAGCAAACTCGCTTGCGGTTGTGGCAAATGATCGGGAGAGCAATAGCCGAGATCTCTTCGAGGCAATCGAACGTGGAGATTTTCCGCGTTGGACGCTCTTCATCTGGGTCATGACAGAGGAACAGGCAAAGACACACAAGCACAATCCTTTTGATTTGACCAAAGTCTGGCCCAAAGGCTGACTACCCGCTGATCGAAGTTGGCGTGATGGAACTCAATAGCTATCCGGAAAACGACTTCGCAGAGGTGGAGCAAGCCGCCTTCTCTTCGGCAAATGTGACTCGCGGAATTGGCTTCTCTCCTGACAAGATGCTCCAGGGCCGCCTGTTCTCCTATGGAGATACGGAGCGATACCGCCTCGGTGTCAACTTCAATCGCATTCCTGTGAATGCTCCGCAGTGTCCATTCCACTCCTATCACCGCGATGGCCAGATGCGGACAGATGGAAACCTGGGAGCGACGACGAGTTATAACCCGAATAGCCAGAAGTTGTGGGACAACCAACCGGAATACGCTGATCTGCCGCTCGCGCTCGAAGGCGATGCTAATCACTATGACCACCGCTTAGAGGATGATCACTGGGAGCAGCCTGGCAACCTCTTCCGGATGACCGCTGAGCAAAAGCAGTCGCTCTTCGACAACACCGCTCGCGCAATCAATGTCGCATATCAGGAAGTTGGAACGGCATATTGCGAACTGCTCAAGAGCCGACCCTGTCTCCGCACGGATGAAAGTCGTCGCAGTCAGGTTCTTCTTCGATCTTCTCCGGCTGCACGATTCATAATCCAATTCCTGTTGACCGCAACGCGACGCCAATCCACGAAAGGAGAGTTCATTGCCACTACTTAGAGTCGATGTGATCGAGGGACGCAGCCAAGCAGAGTTGAAGGAATTGCTTGATGCAATCCACTGCGCCATGCTTACCGCGTTCAAAGTGCCAGAACAGGACCGCTATCAGATTGTGCATGAACATCCTGCGACAAAAATAATCATCGAGGACACGGGATTGGGCATACCGCGTACCGGACAGGTTGTCATGGTGCAAGTGACGACCCGACCGCGAAGCCGGTTTGAAAACAGAATTTCTACGAATTGCTGTGCCAGGAACTACTTCAGCGCTGTGGGGTGAAGGCGTCGGACGTCGTTGTTTCAATTACGCAGAATGCTGATGAAGACTGGTCTTTCGGCTACGGCCGAGCCCAGTTCATTACCGGAGAACTTTGACTCCGGAGGATGGCCTTCACATCAAGTGCTTTCGAGGCCTGTGAACGACTTCTCGTGCCGCAAGAGCCCCAACTGCAGCACGTTCTTGGCCTAGCATGTGGAGGACGAGACTTGAAAACAAGCCGAGCTTTTGCTAAGCAGCAGTATTCAGCGACCCTGGGGTTCCGCGTGACGAGAGAAGAGACAGCGGTACCGCCTATACATCCAAACTGGCGCCTGTTTTCCTATCTAAACGCTGCGGACTATCATCGTAATTCGGGGTGTTCGCCAAACCGGGGGTGACAGCTGGCGTACCCACGCACAACGCGTGAAAATCGGGTGTCTGGCTCTTGGCTGGGCCCTGTTTGTCGCTTTGCGCACGGAGGGGTTTGTCTCCTCGTCTTGTTTGTGATGCAAGCCTGCCAGAAGACTAGCCCGTCTGAACCTGTGAAAACCCTTACTCTTATGGATCAGACATGGGTGAGCAGGGACTATCAGCGTCGCCTCAACGGAGAACTAGCCCAGTTCACACGGCAGACTGGAATTCGGGTGGAGTTCCTTCCTGGACCCGAGACAACAACGGAGCAGCTGGCAACCTATCGCAAACTTCTGGAGGCCGGAGCAAAAGTACCAGATGTCTACGGCATCGATGTGATCTGGCCTGGGATTCTCGCCGACAATCTTCTCGACCTCAAGGCCTATATTCCGGACCAAGAAATCCAGGCGCACTTTCCTGAGCTCATTGCGGCCAACACGGTTAACGGCCGACTCGTAGCTCTGCCGGCTAACTTGAACGAAGGGATGCTGTTTTACCGGGTGGATCTGCTCCGAAAATACGGGTATCGAGCACCGCCGAAGACGTGGGAAGAGCTCGAAGTCATGGCGAGACGGATTCAGTCGGGCGAGCGCGCGAGCGGGAACAAAGATTTTTGGGGTTTCGTTTGGGAAGGAGCACCTTCCGAGGCGCTGACTTGCAACGCGCTGGAATGGCAGGTTTCGGAGGGTGGTGGGACAATACTCGACGAGACCGGCAAGGTCACGGTCAACAACCCGCACAGCATTCGTGCCTGGGAGAGAGCGGCGGGTTGGATAGGTTCCATTTCACCGCCCGGAGTCGTCCTTTATAAAGAATGGGATGCGGGTAACATATGGCAAGCGGGAAAAGCGGCATTCCTGCGCAGCTGGGCAAGTGAATATATCGCGGATCGCGGCCCAACCTGTCTAATAAGAGACCGGTTTGACATAGCTCCCCTTCCGGGCGGGACCAGGACGGCGGCAACTTTCGGGGGATCTGGTTTCGGGGTTTCGCGACATTCGCTCCATCCACGTGAGGCAGCAATGTTGGTTCGATACCTGTCCGGCCGCGAGGAGCAGGTCACAAGATGCCGGAATACGACGGATGCGCCAACCATATCGCAGCTCTATAACGACCCCGAGCTCTTGCCGACCAATCCACAGTTTCCGCGTGTTCTAGAAGTATTTCGTAAGGGCGTAGTCTTGCGGCCGTCCAGAGCGGCGGGAAAGATGTATCCAGATGTGTCACGCGCTTACTGGGAAGCAGTGCACGCGGTTCTCACCCGAAAAAAATCCGCCGTACAAGCAGCACACGAATTGCAAGACGAACTAGAGCAAATGCTACAGGCGCCCGCTGTTCGCGCTAATTCGGAATTCGATAAAACGGCTGCACAAAGGTAGAGTAACCGGACGTCCCAGCTGATCGCTATAGGAACGTCAACATGGAAACGAGTGCGACCAAGGTGCACCAAGCAACGCGCGGCGGGATTCGAAGGCTGTTTCGCCCAAGCGCCCTGAGCATTCGCGTACGCCTGATCGCATGCTTCATATTGATCGTTTTTTTTATTATCGCTGCGGATGCAGTTGCTGTATGGCAATACTGGCAGATAGAGGCTCTAGCGCAGCGCGTACGTAAGACGGATCAGATATCTGATGCCGTTGTCCGCGTTCACCTCGACGTCTATAGCTTCCAAGGTAGGATGGCTGCTCTGGCCGGCAGTCATGACACTCGCCAATTTTCCGCCGAAGCGGCCGCGATCCGACACTCGTTTCTGGAGCGCGTGGATCATGCCGAGCAGATGCTCAGGGCCACCCCCGACATTGAGCAAGACGCTCACATATCCGATGCACTCGAAAGCCTGCGAGTGTTACTGCTTTCACAACTCGACACAGAAGTCCAACTGGCGACCGCGGGTGAATGGAACGCTGTTCAGCTACGGGCGGCAATCGAAATCCCAGCTCTGATCGAATTCAGTTCATTGCTGGTGGCGAGAGTCGACAAAGAAGCCGAGCAGCAGCGAACAAGAGCCATGGAAGATGCCCAGAAGGCGCGCCAACGCTTTTTCATAATCGTTCCGATTGCCGCTTTGCTGACATTGCTCGCGGCCGTGGCGCTTGGCTGGTACGTCACTCGGACCGTTACTGGTCCGCTTTCCGTTCTCACTGCGTGCGCCGAGGCCCTGGCCCGAGGCGACTTTCAGCACAAGGTCCATTTACACGGAAATAATGAGCTGGCTGTCTTGGGGAACACCTTCAATTATGCCGCCCAGCAGCTTCAGAAGCTCTATGAGGATCTCCGGCGGAGTGAGCGAGAGCTTCGGGACGTCATCGAAGCGATGCCCACGATGGTGTGGATTGCGGGGATCGATGGGTCGAATGAGTTCGGGAATCGCCGCTGGCAGGAATATTCGGGTTTGTCCCACGAGAGGACGGTCGGCCCGGGTTGGCAAGACGCCGTTCACCCCACAGACCTAAAAAGACACTGCGAAAAATGGTGCGCGTCTCTGGCGAGTGGCGAGCCTTTCGAAAATGAAGTGCGCTATCGGCGGGCAGCGGACGGTGAATACCGTTGGTTCCTGTCTCGTGCCGTTCCGCTACGCGATGAACACGGAAAAATCCTCAGGTGGTACGGTGTTTCAACCGATATCGAAGATCGCAAGCGCGCTGAAGAAGAGCGCGAGCGACTAAGGGCAGACCTCGCACACGTGAACCGGGTCAGCATGTTGGGAGAGCTGGCTGCCTCTGTATCTCACGAGCTGAAACAGCCGATCGCCGCGGCGATGACAAACGCGAAGACCTGCATGCGATGGCTTAAGCGCGACCAGCCCGATGTGGATGAAGCGCTGGAATCCACAATGAGACTTGTGAAAGACGCGACTCGCGCGACCGAGATCATTGACCGCTTGCGGTCATTGTATAAGAAGTCCCCTCCGCAACGTGAGTTGGTTGATGTAAACGAAATTGTCCGCGAAATGCCCGCGCTGCTGTGGGGCGAGGCGAACCGGTACTCGATCGTAACGCGTTTAGACCTAGCTCCTGATCTTCCAAAACTTACCGCAGACCGAGTGCAGCTTCAGCAAGTATTCATGAACCTAATGCTCAACGCTATCGAGGCCATGAAGGACAGTGGAGGTGAACTAAAGATCAAAACGGAGCTGGGCCAGGAGGGATCAGTGCTGATCTCCGTCAGCGATACTGGTGTGGGTTTGCCCGCTGAAAACATAAACGAGATTTTCAATGCCTTCTTCACGACAAAACCTGAAGGATCCGGCATGGGGTTGGCAATCAGCCGTTCCATTGTTGAATCGCATGGCGGCCGCATGTGGGCCACCGGCAATGACGGACGCGGCGCAACGTTTCAGTTAACCCTGCCTGCCGAAGTGACAGCGTCGTCGCCGACTCGCCAGTCTGCCTAATCCTGCCGTGTTGTATCGGCATGGACATCAGAATTGCGGAAGGCAGGCAAATCGGAACAGGCCGCGCAGAGTTGAAAGCCACAACATACCTAGCTCAAACGGCGGATTGGCCAGCACCAGCTGTATTTTTCTTCTTCCCCGGCGTGAACATGCGCGAGCGAATCGCAATAGGTGATGTCGGGATTCTCCACTCCATGCAATAGCATGTTCATGCCGCCGCTACGCAGCATGGTGTTATCAAAGTCGAAACCGTGGAACAGGTCGCGATGACAATGCTGCCGCAGCTTGGCATTAGTAAGCACTTCGGGATGCCGTTTGCGCAGCGATTCTCCGACGGCCACAAGGAACCCGCAGGTTCCGCAAGCTGGATCGCAGACGATGTCTGTGGGCTTAGGCTCGACCATCAGCCGGATGATGTGCCGCGGCGTTCGAAATTGGCCGTTTTGACCGGCGCTGGCAATCTTGCCCAACATGTATTCGCAGAGATCGCCCTTGGTGTCGCGATCCTCCATGGGCACCTTGTCGATCATGTCCACAACCTTAGCCAGAAGCGCAGGCGAGGGGATGGTGAAGGGTGCGCCTTCCATGTGCTTAGAGTATTGGTATAAGAACTTTGACTTTACGATTCCCCAGGAAACCGCTACCCGGGTTGCTGCCCCGCCTAGGCTATCAGTCCGCCATCTGGGCCGTTGCTCATCGGCTCTGTCGTCTAGTTTGGAAGATCTTGCATCAAGGAGTGCGATTTATCGAGCACGGCGGCGAAGTGGGTCCCCGAGAAAAGAAGAAACGTGCCCAGATGCTGGCGCGAGCCCTCCGCAAGCTCGGCTACGAGGTCACCATCACCCCCATAAACCAACTTCCGGCTAAGCCTGTTGTCTAGAGAGTCTAGGACAGGATTTTCGACGGAGTGTAATCGCAGGTAACAACAGCCAGCCACGGCCAACATGACAACTCCAGAAATAGCCTCACCCGTGACGGGTAGCAGTTTAACGATTCGCGGCGATCAAAGATTGTTTCAGGAGAATCGCGGCAGCATCGGCGATGGTTAGATCGTCGGGGACACGCTCGAAGTTTCGGTGGAGTTCTTTCTGTTGTACGGAAATGGTTTTGAACAGAAGAGCTTTGCCTTGCAGCTTTTTCAACTCTGTAGCGATGC
>DATMOO010000294.1:0-9254 GCA_035568275.1 Candidatus Sulfotelmatobacter sp. | reverse complement strand
GTTCAGACTTGCCATCCGCCGGATCAGCCTGGGGGCGTCACTGCTCAACTGAGACGACGGTTATAGACTTAGGCTCCAATTTCAAAGTCAGCTTGCCACCCTGAACCTTCGCTGAGATCGGCTTCGGTATGACCGTATTAGTTGCGTCGAAAGTATTGACACTGTCGACCTTCGGCGCTGTCAGAGTTTCTCCGCTCGCTGACTTGGCTGTGATACCAGCCAGACCCGCTTCGACTTCGACCGGCTCGTTGGGGTCGAGATTGGTGATCTCCAGCCACAACTTGCCGTTCGCGTCTTTGGCTGCGATCGCGTCCAGGCGCGGCAAAGCCACAGCCCCATGTGTGTACCAACCGGCGTCAAAGGTCACTGGCACGAATGTTGCGTCCTGAAACGGCACATACATTTTGAAGACGTAATAGGTCGAAGTCAGGACCATTCTTTCTTTGTCTGTGATGATCATCGCCTGCAGCACATTGATCATCTGCGCTAGTTGGCGCCGCGTACCCGGTCGGCATGGCGGGCGAAGATATTAAGGTTCAGGGCTGCGAGGATCGCGTCACGCAGGCTATTCTGCTGGACCAGAAACCCCGGATTGCTACCCGGCAACGGTGCGTACCAGCCTCCCCATTCGTCAACAATGAGCGCTACCTTTTTGTCAGGGTCATACTTGTCCATGATTGCCGAGTGCTTGCTGATGAGACCATCCATCTCCAAGGTGGATTTGAGGATTTGGCTGTACTCAGTTTCACCAAATCCCACCGACGTATAGGAAGGCGGCCAGTGCACCACCGTGTAGTTGTGCATGGAAAGACCGTTGATGTCCCAGCTCCACGTGTGTTGCTGATAGGCCTTCATGACGGTTTCCGTCCAATCGGTCCATCGCGGGCCGTCGCTGCCAGGGCCGACGGCGATTTTCAGCATCTGGTGCTTGTCTTGCTGCTCCGGATTGAAGTTGCGCACGAAGCGGCTGTAAATCTTCATCTGGCTCACGTAGTAGTCGGGCGTCATGTTTCCGCCACAGTCCCAGCTTTCGTTACCGATGCCGAGCAAGGCGACTTTGTATGGAGTTGGATGCCCGTTGGCGGCACGTTCCTTGACCAGCGTCGTCGGTGCTGCCGCCGTCATGTATTCCAGCCACTCGGCCGCCTCCTGGGGAGTCCCGGAACCGACATTGACGGAGACATACGCTTCCGCTCCGATCTGATCGATGAAGTCCATGAACTCATGCGTTCCAAACGTGTTTGCCTCAGTCACTCCGCCCCAGTTGGGGTTGAGAGTTACTGATCGCTGAGGGCCGATGCCCTTACGCCAGTGATACTCATCGGCGAAGCAGCCACCGGGCCAACGAACGTTCGGAACCTTGATCGCTTTTAGGGCGCCCACAACATCGTTACGAATTCCACGAGTGTTCGTGATCTTGGAATCGGACCCGACCCAAATGCCTTCGTAAATGCCGTGTCCAAGATGCTCTGCGAACTGCCCGAAAATGTTGTGGTCGATCTTCGCACCGGGTTTGGATGTGTCAATCGATAATTCAACTTTTTGGGCCGTGATTATCGGCGTGATAACCAGAACGATCAGCGCGAAGACGACAAGAAGTGAACGCATAGAAGTAATGTCCTTTGAAACAGAAGTAATAATTCAACGGCACTCGAAGTTGGCTGCGTCTTCCGTATCTCCTTGCCCCTTGTAGTGAGCATGCTTCGGATAAGGACACAGCGGGCGGCTGCGCCCAGGAAAGGCCTTTCCAGTCGCCACCACTGATGTTGGCGTTGTGCCCTTTTCTACCCAGTTCACCATTGCGCCCAAGAGATCAAACTGATTCAGCGCCTGCCCTCCGCCACAATGGCCCATTCCTGGGACGAAATAGAACTGACTCCACTTCGCCACGGCGTCGAGGCTCCCGTTTGCAGCCGCCATATTCTTGTAGTACTCGAACGTGTCGAGAGGCGAGAACCACGGATCGCTATCGCCGTGGTAGAAAATCAATTTCCCTCCGTGTGCGGAGAATGTCGTCAAATTCGTGGACATCGAATCCACGAGCGGCTGGCTGGCTGATAGATCTTCCTTATCAACGTCCATTGTCATGTCCGTCGTCGCAGGCCCGAAAATGCCGGGTCCGGGTGAAAGCAATCCTCGGAACGGCGGCCCGTTCGTGATGCCCGTGTCGTAAAGGAATCCAGCATAGACTTGGGTTCCACTCGACGTCTTCGGCCCTCCCAGGGCCTTCTTGATGGCGGCCGCTTTTTCCGGAGCCAAGCAGGAGTTACTCGTTTCGCCCTTGCACGCCAACATCTCGGGGTCGAAGTCGCACGCGAGCGGATCGGAAATCAAGCCGTCGGCGATGTCATCTTTGGCGTCGCACTGCTTGATGAGAGCATCCCTGACAAGCTTGCGGTCATTGTCTGTAATCGATTGCTCGATGATTGGTTTCCCGTTTGCTTCTTTCGGAGCAGCTTGATTGAAGGCGATCGGAATCCATCCGCCGATCGCGAGATTGGAAAACCCAGTGCGCATCGCGGGATCGCCGGAGATGATGCCATTGAAAACCGTTGGGTAACGCTGTGAAAGAATCATGGCTTCGCGCCCGCCGGTGGAGCATCCAGAGAAATATGAAAAGGCTGCCGGTTTGCCATAGTGTTGCGCGATGAGTTGTTTGGCTAATGCAGCGACCTCAGCATTCGCGAGGTAAGCAAAATCCAGATACGCCTGCTGATCGCGCATGAAACCGAAATCAAATCCTGGGTGGCGGCTCCTATGGCCCGAGTCCGTGCTTACAACGGCGAATCCGCGTATGAGCCCAGGCGTGTCTCCGGCGGCGTTCAATCCAACGGGCGGAAGTACAATGCCGTTGCTACCTCCGCCACCTTGCATCAGCAAGTCGCGGTTCCATTGGTCGGGCATGGCCAAGGCGAACGTGATTCCAAACTCTTCTCCGTCAACTCCAGTGCGCCGATTCATTACACCTTCGACTCGGCAATATGCAGGCAAAGGTGCGGTGCGAGTCTGGTTCCAGGGAATGGCCTCGGTGGTTCCGGCAGCAATGGCCGACGCCTTGGTGATTTCAACATTCTCGGCTTTGAAGTTGGTCCGCTTCGAACAGGAATTCGGTGCCTGTGCCCAGGCATAACCAGTCGAGACAAATACCAAAAGCATGTTTCTAAAGAAGTTGGTATCCATATTGCCTCAATCTCTTAACCTAAAAACTATTCCGGCAGAATGATTTGTCCTTTGACTTCAAAATTCCCGTTCACTGAAGGAACTCCGGTTCCGGGTTGACCGCTCCCGATAGAGACTGTGTACTTGCCTCGCGCCACGATGATTTCCCCCAGATCAGTGACCATGCTGAGATCGCGCGGGTTCAACTGGAACTCGACCTTCTGGCTCGCTCCGGGCTCCAGATGGACACGTTGAAATCCGCGGAGTGCGCGCCGCGGCGCACCGGACACGTCGGGAAACTGCAGGTACAGCTCGACGACTTCGTCTCCGGCAACCTTTCCAGTGTTAGCGACCGTGACGGAGGCGTGCAGTGGATCACCGGCGTTGCCTAGGGCGTCCGGTAGCATGAGATTGCTGTAAGTGAACGTTGTGTAGCTGAGGCCGAATCCAAACGGCCAGAGTGGTTCGCCCTCGAAGTAGCGATAGGTGCGTCCTTTCATTGAGTAATCTTCGAAATGCGGGAGCTGATGGACATCTTTGTAAAAGGTGACAGGAAGACGTCCGGCGGGGTTGTTCTTGCCGCTGAGTGTTTCAGCGATAGCGGCTCCGCCTTCTTCACCGGAGTACCAGGACTCGAGGATGGCGTTGGCGTGCTCCTTCGCCCAGTTCACGCTGAGCGCGCTGCCGTTCATCAACACGACGACGAGAGGCTTGCCAGTCGCGGCAAGCGCCTCGATCAGATCCTCTTCTGGCGTTGGTAAATCGAGGCTTGTACGGTCGCCTCCGGAAAAGCCGGCCTGACTCACAGGCATCTCTTCGCCCTCAAGGCGACTGGTGATACCGACGACTGCGATAACGACGTCGGCATTCTTTGCAGCCGCTACTGCCGCAGGATCGGGCACATTGTTTACGCGTGTCCACAGCAACTGCGCTTCTCGCTTGCCCTCTCCGGTGCGGCCATAGAGGACCTCGAGCTTTACAGGGTGACCTTTTTCGAGGTGAACCGGGCTCAGATTAATGTTCTTGCCCCAGAGCGTCGTAATCTCCCTGCCATCGACTGACAGGCGACCGAAGCCGTCGACACTGAGTCCCAATAGATAGTCCCCAGTTGCGGTAGGGCTGAGAGAGCCAGTCCACTTCACAGATAGGTCGTGAATTCCTTTCGCCTGTTCGGGAAGACTGCTCTCGTTCAGATTCACGGCGGACTCGACCCGCGAGGTAATGGGAGTCGGCTTTGCCTCAAAGCTGGGACGCGAACTGTATTCGGCGTTGAGGCCAGGCTTGCCATCCGGCGTGGTGAGAACGGATGAGGGCACGGGGTCTGCCTTGTTCGAAAGAAATTGAGTGCCGGGCACGTAGGTGATCTTCGCCTCAGGAAGCTCGCCTTTCATTCCTTCCAGCACCGTGACTGTGTGTGAGGTACTGCCGTTGTAATTGCCGAGCAGGACGGCGGTTTGATCGGCGAGCGGACCGACGATGGCGATGTGCTTGGCAGATTTAAGCGGGAGGACGCCATCGTTCTTGAGCAGAACCATCGATTCGTTGGCGATGCGACGCGCAAGCTCGCGGTGTGATGGACTGTCAAGTTGCGTCTCGTCGATGTTCATGTAAGGCACCGTCGCGGGTGGATCGAACATGCCGAGACGGATGCGAGCCGTAAACAGACGAACAAGAGCAGTGTCGACCGAGCTTTCCGGAAGATATCCCTGCTGCACAGCCTCGACGTAAGGTTTGTAATCGTGGTCGTCGCTCACTTTTGCGAAATCGATACATTCGTTATCCATGCCGCGGATCACAGAGATCGCTGAGGCCTGTGGCTGCGTTGGGCGGTAGTGGTGGCCATTAAAGATGTTGCGAACGGCGTCGCAGTCAGAAACAACATAACCCTGGAAATTCCAAGCGCCGCGAAGAGTCTGTTGCAGGAGAAATTGGCTCGCGCACGCAGGCTCGCCATTGATCGCGTTGTAAGCACACATGACGGAACCCGCCTTACCCTCAACGACCGCCGCGCGAAATGCCGGCAAGTAGGTGTCTTCCTCGTCGTGCTTGCTGACGTCCACGTCAGTGAAATGGCGCGTGGGTTCGGGACCACTGTGAACGGCATAGTGCTTGGGCGTAGAGATGACGCGGTAATAATGGGGATCATCGCCTTGCATACCGGTCACAAACGCGACGGCCAAGCGAGCGCTCAGGAACGGATCCTCGCCATAGGTTTCCTGGCCGCGTCCCCAGCGCGGATCGCGAAAGATGTTGACGTTCGGCGCCCAGAAATCGAGACCCTCGAAAATGTTGGAGTGCCCGGCGCGTTCGTGTTGAGTGTGTTTGATTCGCCCTTCAATGCCGATGGCCGTTGCCATCTCATGAATGCTGGACACATCGAACGTGGCGGCAAGACCGATGGGTTCGGGAAATTCGGTAACCCCATCGGAAATGACGCCGTGCAAGGCTTCACTCCACCAATCGTAAGAAGCAATATTCAAGCGCGGGACGGCTCGTGCCTGATTCACAAGCTGCGAGGCCTTTTCTTCGAGCGTCATACGGTGGACGAGATCGGCCGCGCGCTCTTCAGGAGAGAGTTTGGGATTCATGTATGGCAGGCCGGAAGTGTCCTGCGCCAATGAGGTGGAGGCTAGAATGACAATGATGACTGCGGCCAGAGCGAAAATTCTGTAATCGTTCATTTCTACTCCTGGGCTCCCAATACGTCCTTAGCTGTTCGCGGCGGTTCTTACCGCGCTTGAACCGAAAGTGATTGTCCGTTGTAAACAACGAGCTTGTCCGGGTTCGCGGTCGGTTCAAGTCCTGTCCCGTGTCCGGCAGATACCAATACCACCTTCATCTCCATGCTGGCGGGCATTCCGGGGTATTCCCCTTCTCGCTGACCAATCGTCAAAGTTCGGTTTGACTCCGACCAGTGCATTGGGATGACAGAGTGCACACCGTGCTCATAGTCGTAACCGTCGCCGGTGTCTTGATAGAGGACGAATTCTCCGTCGGCACCTGTATAGATCCTCAATTCGATAGGCCCCGCAGGTTTCTCGTCCGCGTACTCTATTTCGGGACCGAGGGGAAGAATCGAACCGGCACGCACGTAGAGGGGAATGCGATCGAGAGGCGCGTCAGCATTGATCTCGCGGCTTCCATTTGTCGAAGCTCCCGTCCAGAAGTCGTACCAAGCTGGGGCGTCCGGCAGATACAAGGTTCTGTGAGTAGCATCTGGCTGCAGCACAGGGTTGACGAGGAGCGCAGGTCCGAACATGAACTGATCACCAATGTCCCGAACTCTGACATCGGCGCGCCAATCCATTACCAGTGGCCGCTGGATCGTGTAGTCGTCGTTTGTTACTCGCCACGCCAGGGAATAGACATAGGGCATGAGGCGATAGCGCAGCTTGTCGTAGTTGATAAGAATCGGCTCGACCTTATCGAAGGCCCAGATCTCATTCTGCGGACGGTGACCATGCGTGCGAAAAATCGGGCAGAAGGTTCCGTACTCGAACCAGCGTGCATAGAGCTCCTGGAATTTTGGGTCCTCGACAGGGTTGTCATGCGGCGGCCAATACCCGCCAATATCGGTTGTCCAATAGGGATATCCGGAGAGCGCGAAGTTCAACCCTGCCGCCACTTGGTGCCGCAACCCCCAGTACGAGCCGTACACGTCACCTGACCAGACTGCCGCTCCAACTCGCTGCTGGCCGAGGAACGCAGACCGCGTCAGCAGAAAAACTCGCTTCTGTTCAGTGGAAGCTTTCCAGTGTTCCTGGACCCCCAGCGTGTGCATGAACGGAAAGATGTTCGTGTATTCGGCGCCGCTGCCGATTGAGATCTTCTTATCCCGCAAAATAGCGTCCCCCATGTGGGGCCAATATTCTTCCGGTTCCGCGCTGTCGAGCCAGAATGCGTCCCAACCCAAAGAGAAGAGCTTGCCAGCAAGGTTGTTCCAATAGAAGTCACGCGCTTTGGGATTCGTAGCATCGTAAACATGGGCATTGGGGACATCCAGGTGTTGCTGCGTCATTTGCAGGAAGTTCTGAGACTTGGAATCAAACAGCCCCCAGACGGAAAGCATGGCATGGACGTGTTCATCATGGAGTTGCTTGAGTTCGCCGGGAACGTCGGGGAAATTGGAATTGAAGATCGGATCACCTTCTGATTTCCACCAGAACCAGTCCTGAACAATTCCGTCGAGCGGTATGTGCTGTTCGCGATAGCGATGTGCGATTGCCAGAACTTCTTCTTGCGAAACATACCGGTCCTTCGACTGAAAGAATCCGTACGACCATTTCGGCAGCATCGGGGTGTGTCCGGTAAGATTTCGATACTCGTGGATGAGCTGACCCATCTCTGGGCCGTAAATGAAGTAGTAGTCGACGGCATGACCGGCAAGTGAATCCAAATTAAGTTCCAGCGGGAAGCGATTATCGACATGCGTCAGCGAGGCTGTGTTCCACATCAAGGCATAGCCTTTGCTCGACAACAGCAAAGGAATTGCGACATCGGTGTTGTTTTGCCCAAGTTCGACGGTGGCGCCCCGATAGTTGAACATTCCGCTCTGGTGTTGGCCCAAACCGTAGAAACCTTCCGAGAAATCCGGGGCAAACCTGTCTTCAACGTGAAATGTCTTCTCGCCATTCAGTTCAGCAGGTTCGTAGGTGCGGGGAATCGTGTTCCGCTCGCGCAAGAGATTATCGCCCCCTACCGTGCTGAATTGGACATTGCCCCACCTGAGCGAGAGCTCAATCTTCAGCGTATCGGTGGTGAGGATCGCGGCATCAGTTGTTTCTGACACTTTAAACTTTGCACCTGGACATGATTCCTTTGAATCGAGCATCCACGGCTTAATTTGTCGAGTAGTGGGCGGTTCGGGCGTAGACACGAAATGGATAACGGAGGGACGGCAAACGGAGATGTGAACGCTCTCGTTCCCGATCGTCGCGCTAATACCGTCCTGAGCTTGCGCGTACTTGACTGGAGGTAGCGGGGGCGCATCCCACAATTGGGCAGTTGCCTGTTTCGCCATCCAGGTTAGGCAGCACAGGCCGAAGAAAAGAGAAGTCCAGCTCGATAGAAGTAAGGTCGATCTCATACGCATGACGTTATCGCTAACTGTAACGAACTGCGCAAAGCAAATCCAGACGACAACAAAGTTCTGCCAAGCGAGGGAGCCGTTTTAACGGCTTTGGTTTCGTTTGACTCCTGTTCGCGCCTTTTTTGAAATGTTCTTACTCATGCGTCGTTGTGTCGATTCGCGCACAACCAACTCGGGCTGTAGCACCAAAGTTTGCGGCTTTGGCGGCACTTTCAAATTCAGAATGCCCAATGCAATTCGCGCAGCCTCTTCTCCTATTTTCCGGCTGTGCTGGTCGATGCTGGAGAGTGGAACACGTAGCGAATCATCGTAGTGGAGATTTCCGCAGCCCACGACGGCCAAATCCTCTGGGATTCGAACTCCGTGATCCAGCGCATAATTCATGGCGCCCATTGCCAAAGGATCGTTGAAGCAGAATAACCCGTCAGGTCTGGGATCGAGGCTTAAGAGTTGGCGCATGGCTTCTGCGCCGCCCTGTTTGGTTCCGACATCTCCCTTGCGCTGCGTGATGATGTAATCGTCGATGATTTTCATCCCAGCTTGCGCGAGCGCGCGCTTATATCCTTCCATCCGCCGAATCCCGGGACTGATCTTCGGTCCACAAATGTGAGCAATCGTTTTGCAGCCGATATCAATCAAGTGCTTCGTGGCGAGCATTCCCACGGATTCATCATCTACACCGACGAAGTTCGCCGAAAGACCCGGCAAGCATCGATCGATCAATACATATGGTGTGTTCTGTCTTTCGATGTGAAAGAAAACGTCTACGGTCGTGCGGCACGATGCAATGATTAAGGTATCGAGCCGGCGTGCCAGCAGGTGATTGATCTCGACCTCCTCAAGATCCGGCTCTTCGTCGGACGAGGAAACGATCAGATAGTAGCCGCTTTGTCGTAAGGCTTCGGAGAGAGACTTGGCAATTTCCGCAAAGAAGGGATGCAGCAGATCAGGAACAACCAGGCCCACAAGATACGAGCGCCCGGTCACCAGGCTACGGGCAGCGAAG
>DATMOO010000293.1:0-4329 GCA_035568275.1 Candidatus Sulfotelmatobacter sp. | reverse complement strand
AAGAGGTTTTTCAACAGATATCCTCGCGCCCCAGCCTTCATTGCGCGCAGTACCTGCACATCGCCGGTATAAGTCGTGAGGACGATGAATTTTGCGTCGGGGAATTCATCGCGGATGGCAATCATTGCGTCGAGTCCACTCATTTCGGGCATCTGCAAATCCATCAATGTCACGTCAGGATGATGTGAGCGGAATTGTTGGATGGCCTCGCGGCCATTGGATGCTTGCGCCACAATCAGCATATCCGGTTGGTCGCCCACGATTGTGGCAAGGCCTTGCAGAAGAAGCGGGTGGTCATCCACGGCCATAATTCGGATTGGATTGGAGACAACCGTCATCACTACGCTGCTTTCTTAAAAACTGATGCGAGTCTCTGATACCACGCCTTCCGCTCTGTATAGATAACGGCTGCAGGAATAATCAGCTCAACTTCCGTGCCGGAGTCGACTTCGCTCCAAATTTCCAATTTTGCACTTAAGAGTCTGGCGCGTTCGCGGATGCCACTCAACCCCCAGTGTCCCGCTGGGCGATCCTGAGCCAGGATCGCTGGGTCGATACCTCTTCCGTCATCCCGGGTTCGCAACCGTAGTTCTCGTTCGCCGTATCGAAGTTCAACTTCGATGCGTTCCGCACCGGAATGTTTGAATGCGTTACGAAGCGCCTCGGCAGCGATGCGGTAAACTTCGTCACGCACGATTGGATCGAGGTTACGAGGCGTGCCCTCTACTTGTAGCGAGAATTCCGGAGCAGTTGCCTCATTGTGATCGACACTCAGTTCCTGGGCCAACATGCTTATGGCGGAGCCGAGATCATTTGTGACGACACTTGCTGAACGGAGCTGGTGCACGGCATCGCGCCCTTCCGTTATCGCTTTCGCTGCGTAGTCGATTGCGCTGTCGAGTCTTCCCTTTGCGTCCTCGGGCCGTGTGAGTAGGAGGTCGGAAACGGATTGAAACCGTAACAGCAGGCCTTGGAAGCTCTGAAGCAGCGTATCGTGCAATTCGCGAGCAATCCGAGTACGTTCGGATACACGCTCTTCAAGACGGACCTCGAATTGTAGGGCGATTTGGCGCATCCTGTAGGAGTGAGCGAGATAGATGCATAGAAAGACGAAAACGACGCAGACCGACTTGAACCACAAGGTATTCCACCAGGGCGGAAGTATTACAATTCGCAGCGAAGCGCCGGGTTCACTCCAAGGACCCCGGCTGGTGGCGCCTTGCACGCGAAGTACATAGGTGCCAGCCGGTAAGGCGTTGTAGTTTACAACCCGTTGTTCACTCCCACTCGCATGCCATTCTGAATCCAAGCTCTCCAGCTTGTAACGATACCGGTTTGTCGCGGGAGTTCGAAAACTCAGAGCCGAAAACTCGACGGAGAAGGTGGCCTGCCGATGAGTGAGCGTGAGATCATCGGTGTAAGTGATCGATTTTCTCAGCGGCGAACCCGCGCCAATTTCTACTGGGCGGCTTGAAAGCTGGAAATCGGTGAAAACAACCGGTGGAATGAATGTGGTATCAGAAATCGTGTCCGGGCGAAAGGCGACGGCTCCAGCAAAGCCGCCGAAAAACATTTCTCCACTCCGACTTTTGAAGCATGCATCCCATCCGGTCAAATCGTTGCCCGGAAGACCGTCGGCAACGAAGTAAGTCTTAAAGCTCTGGGCCAGGGGATCAAACCTGGATAGTCCGTTGTTCGTGCTCATCCACAAATTCCCCTGATCATCGCCAAGGATGCAGCTAAGATCGGTTACCCCGTCCTTCCTGAAATAGGAGGTGAAGGTGTTTGTCTCTGGATCCAGTTTGTCGAGCCCATCTTGCGTCCCAGCCCATATTGCTCCCGTGCGATCCTGGTAGACGGATGTGACGGAGTTGTCACTCAGACTTCTCAAATTCCTGGATTCGTGCTGAAAAGTAGAAAATCGACCGGTCTCCGGACAGAATCGAAGCAGACCTGACCTGCCTCCGAGCCACAAACAGTCCTTCTGGTCTTCCATGATCGAAAAATACTGTTCGGTTGAATTAGGCTCTCGCCTGTATACGGCAAAGCGCCCGGTCCCCGGATCAAAGCGGTCAAGACCGTCCCACGTGGACACCCACATCGTACCGGCATGATCAATGAACAGCCGTGTGACTGTGTCGTTGCTAAGGCTGGTGGGATCGGCAGGTTGGTGACGATAGGTCTTGAACTGGCCCGTCCTCGGATCGAAGCGGCTGAGTCCATTACCGAGTGTTCCCACCCACATGGTGCCGGAGCGGTCTTCCAGAATCGCTAGGACTTCGGTACTCACTCCCTGACCTTCCAGGTTGTATCGAGTATATCGGCCGGTCTTACGGTTCAAGCCAATAAGCGATCCCCCAGCACCCATCCAGAGGGTTCCCCCCAGATCCTCGTAAATGGCATTGACCAGATTTTCGCCCTGGCTCTTAGGGTCAAGAGAGGTTTGTTGAAACTGTTCAAATGGAGATTGCGTGTCGGCGAACAAATCAGGGGCCATGGCGTGAAAGCTGGCCCAGATGCTTCCTTCCCGATCTTCGAATAAGGCAATGACGCGGTTTTCCGCAAGACTATCGGGATCGTTTGGATGGTGTGTGTAACGTATGAATCTCTGATGAGCCCGATCATGCTTCAGCAGACCTCCACCCATCGTGCCGAACCACATTGTTCCTTGGTGGTCTTCGAGAAGGGCGTTTACTCCAGCTGACACCACCGCGGAAGGTCCTTGTTCTAGGAAAGCGTATCTAGTTAGTCGGTTTGTGGCCCGGTCAAACACGGCTAAGCCACTACCCGAATCGTAGATGATCCAGAAGACACCGCGACGGTCTTCGTAGAATGAACGACACGCAATCGAGCACAGCGAGCCGTGGACCGCTTCGGGCAAAGGAACGTGTAGCGCGACTTTGCCCGTGGCGCGATCAAACGCGTCCAGACCCGCGTCGGTGATGACCCAGAATTTGCCGCTGCGGTCTTCACCTGCCGATTGGATGCCGTCGCTGGTTAAGCTAAAAGGATCATTCGGATCATGACCAAACCGCGATACCCGCCCATTCGCGGGATCAAACCGATAAAGTCCTATTTCGGTCGCTAGCCACAGCATGCCAGCACTGTCCTGGCTGATATGGTTAACAATAGGATCCCCGCGGTCGATGTGAAAGTGGGTAAAGGACCCGGTGCTGAGCTCAAGTCTATCGAGGGATTGATCGGTTCCAACCCATACCGCGCCAGAACGATCTTTGAATAGTGAATAAACAAAATTGCCGCTCAGGCTGTCCGGGCGCCCGAGGTCGTGCGTGAACACCTTGAACTTATAGCCGTCGTATCGGTTCACCCCAACTTGCGTACCGAACCAGAGAAAGCCCCGGGGGCCCTGGATGATCTGGGCAACCCTGACTTGCGACAGTCCTTGGGCGGCGGGGAGATGAGTAAATCGAACGCCCTTTCCTTCAACAACAGGTACGCGAACCGGTTGAGAATCTACCCGCGCCTGCGGAACCGACACGCGACCGGAGGACTGGATCGCTTGACCGAACAACGATGAACCCGCAACAGACATCATCGCAGTGAGCAAGATCATCCGGACTAGGTGCGCTATCCGCATCCTGTCAGCATCAACCTGAGAATCGATTGGCGTTCGAAACGAGCCCGGTTGCAGAAACCAGTGACGGCCATCGTTCAGAGAGCACCCGCGAGCGACTCGGATTCCCCTTCTGTCAATGCCCTGGCGACCAATGAAAATTATAGCTACTTCCCCGGGCGGCTGTCGTAGAGGAACGGCGACCTGCTGACGTTTCGCGCTTTTGCATTGAACGTCATCACGACAAGATTTATTTCCGCAGCAAAGCCGAAATTCCCACCCTACCGACAGTGTTCATCGCTACGAGGCGGGCTGCAGATCAAGCATATTGCTTCGCATAGATGCCGAATTTCTTCATTCGAGAAAGGAAAGTCGTCCGGTTCATTCCCAGGCTCGCGGCAGCACCATCGGCACCGCCGACGCGCCCCTTGCACGCAGTTAGCGCCCTTATGATCTCATCACGCTGCCTTCTTTCATATTCGTCGGCAACACTGGTTTGGTCGCCTTGCGAATTTGTTCTTTCTCCCGCGACTTGCTCGACGTTATGCTGCTCGGCACGCGGGAACGCTACCGTATTTGTTTTCCGGAGTTCTCCAACCGGCGCCTCAAGCGATTTGCCGCGCGTGACGATCACCGCCCGCTCGATGAAATTCTCTAGCTCGCGAATGTTACCTGGCCAGTCCCAAGCCGTAAGCCCCTTCATGACCGCCGGAGAAATAGCTTCAATCTTCTGGCGCAATGCTTCGCACAGTCGC
>DATMOO010000292.1:0-13477 GCA_035568275.1 Candidatus Sulfotelmatobacter sp. | reverse complement strand
CAAATTGCACTCAAACGAGAGGATTTCGCATGGCTACCGCAGTAGCGCCAAAAGTCTTTAAGAACTACATCGATGGGGAATGGATTCCCGCGCGAAGCGGCAAAGCCATCGAAGACCGCAACCCCGCGAACACGGCCGAGCTCGTTGGCATGTTCCCGGCCTCGAGCGCCGAAGACGTCAACCATGCCATCGACGCCGCGAAGCGCGCCTTCAAAGATTGGCGCCTGACGCCTGCGCCCAAGCGCGCCGAAATTCTCTATCGCGCCGCCCAAATTCTTACCGAGCGCAAAGAAGATTTCGCGATCGACATGACCCGCGAAATGGGCAAAGTGCTCGCCGAAACGCGCGGCGACGTGCAGGAAGCCATCGACATGACGTACCTGATGGCTGGCGAAGGCCGCCGCCAGTTCGGCCAAACGACACCATCCGAGCTGCCCAACAAATTTGCAATGTGCGTGCGCTCACCGATCGGCGTCGCAGGACTGATCACGCCCTGGAATTTCCCGATGGCGATTCCGTCGTGGAAGTTACTTCCGGCGATCGTCTGCGGCAACACCTGCGTGATCAAGCCTGCGCAGGACACACCCCTTTCTACGTTCAACCTAGTTCGCGCCCTCACCGACGCCGGCCTGCCCAAGGGCGTTATCAACATCGTGAGCGGATTCGGCGCCGAGGTTGGCACCCCTCTCGCGGAGCATCCCGATGTTCGCGCCGTTTCACTGACGGGATCATCCGCTGTGGGCAAAATCATTGGCGGCATCGCAGCCCAGAGTTTCAAGCACTGCTCGCTTGAGCTCGGCGGGAAGAATCCAATGATCGTTCTCGACGACGCCAACCTCGACCTCGCCATCGAAGGCGCGCTATGGGGAGCTTTCGGCACTACCGGTCAGCGTTGCACTGCAACCAGCCGCATCATCCTGCAGAAACGTATTTACGCAGAGTTCGTCGATCGACTTGTGGATCGCGCGAAGAAGCTGAAAGTCGGTAACGGCCTCGACGAAACCGTGCAGATGGGGCCCGCCATCAACCAGAAGCAACTGCAGACCGATCTTGAGTACGTCGAGATCGGCAAGAACGAAGGCGCGAAGCTCGTTTGTGGCGGTCACCGCCTCGACAAAGGCGACTACCAGTACGGCTGGTTCATGGAGCCAACTATTTTCATCGACGTCGATCGCAAGATGCGCATCGCCCAAGAAGAAATCTTCGGACCGGTGGTTTCAATCATCCCCTGCGACGGCATGGAAGACGCGGTAGAGATCGCCAACGGAATCGAGTACGGCCTGTCTTCGGCGATCTACACCAAAGACGTCAACAAGGCGTTCGCCGCGATTCGCGACCTCTATGCGGGCATCACATACATCAATGCCCCGACGATCGGCGCCGAAGTCCATCTGCCCTTCGGCGGCACCAAGGCAACCGGCAACGGACACCGCGAAGGCGGCATCGGCGCAATTGAGTTCTACACTGAGTGGAAATCCGTGTATGTCGATTACTCCGACAAGTTGCAGAAAGCGCAGATCGACCGCGAGGACTAGATGAAGCACAAATCACAGTTCTGAGCCGTCAGGAAAACTGACGGCTCTTTGTTTTTTAGAGAGAGTTGCCGTCGCCGCGACGATTAAATCAAAGTACCTAGGTAATCTTGTTTGATCTCCGGCCGCCACCTACCTTGGCAACGAGGCGTCCCTCCAACCCTCAAATCTGACTCTACGGGTCGCCCATGAATCTCTCTTATCGAGCATCCCGCAGCTTCGCCCGGATCGACAAGCTTTTCGTCATTACTGCATTGATTCTTCTCGTGTTATCGGACCAGTCCCAACACGTACTTGCCCAGGCGCCTGCCAAAACTGCCCGTAAGGTGGTTGTCCGGGTCGAGCCTGAGTACCCTGATTTCTTCAGGAGTGGCCACTTCGAGGCCCGCGTTATCGCAGAAGCGACCGTGCTGCCAAACGGCAACGTCTCCAGTGTCGAGATCAAAGGCGGAAACCCGATGTTCGCTGAATTTGCCACCAAGGCGCTGATGAAGTGGAAATATGCGCCTGCCCCAATACAAACTGTGGAGCCAGTAATCTTCAACTTCCGCACGAATCCACGGTAATCTCGTTCTTTATCAGTACGGGCGTACGTGGCAACGCAATTTCCGCGTGCGGCCTGGCGCTATGCATTAGAATTTCTTTTTAACTGTGGTGGGCAGGCCGCCGCAGTGGGGGTTGCATGGCTCCGACCACACAGGTCCACGAGATCAGCGCCGCTTCTCGATTAAATAACGTCCGCTATGCCATCCGCGACCTTGCCTGTGTTGCCGATGAAGTCGTCGCCCAAGGACATAAAGTCCTGCCGCTGAACGTCGGCGATCCGCTCAATTTCGACTTCCACACTCCGCCGCACATTATCGAAGCTGTCTATAAAGCGATGCGCGACGGGAAGAACGGTTACGCCGCCTCGCCGGGAATTCCCGAGGCGCTCGAGGCGATTCGCGGCGAAGCGGCACGCAAGGGCATCACCACCGTGCGCGATGTCTTCGTGACTTCAGGCGTGAGCGAGACCGTCGATCTTTGCCTGACGGCGCTGCTGAATGATGGTGAAGATGTTCTTACACCGAGCCCGGACTACCCGCTTTACTCGGCCGTCTTATGCAAGTTGGGCATGCGCCTGAATGCGTATGATCTGAACGAAGACGACGGGTGGCAGCCGGAACTGGACGACATACGGCGCAAACTCACGCCGCATACGCGCGCCATCGTCCTGATCAATCCCAACAATCCAACGGGATCGCTGTGCACGCGGCAGATGCTCGAGCACGTGGCCGAACTGGCGCGTCGCCACAACCTGATCGTGTTCTCGGATGAGATCTACGACAAGTTGATCCTGGAAGACACGCCTCATATCGCGTTCGCTGCAGTTGCGCCCGACGTGCCCTGCATGACCTTCGGCGGCATGTCGAAAAACTATCTGGTTCCCGGATGGCGCGTCGGATGGGGAATCGTCTCCGGCGAGGCCGCGGCAGTCAAGACGTACACCGAAGGGGTGCATCGACTCTTGCGTGCGCGTCTCTGCGCCAACCATCCGGAGCAGTACGCCATTAAGCCAGCGCTTGAGGGCCCGCAGGATCATCTCGTCGAGGTCAGGCGGAAGTTGCGCTCCCGCCGCGATCTCACCCAGAAGTGGTGCGAGGCTACGCCGCGCGTTAGTTGTGTGGCACCTCGCGGCGCATTCTATGCATACCCGCGCATCAACATTCCTGAGAGTGATGAAATCTTCGTGAAGGAACTTATCCGACAGAAGCATGTGATGGTCGTGCACGGCTCCGGCTTCGGGCAGAAACCCGGCACTCAGCACTTCCGCATCGTGTTCCTGCCGGATGAGTCGACGCTAACGAAGGCGTATGCGGGGATTGCAGAGTTCATTCGCGAGCGGTATGGAAACTGATTCACTACGCCAGCCCGCCGCCATCGACGACCAGTGCGGCACCGGTAATCCAAGTCGACATCGGACTTGATAGAAACAGGACTGCGTTCGCGACGTCTTCTGGCGTACCGACCCGAGCTAGGGGACGCTCCGATGCCTCCCGCATGAACGTATCCGCGTCTGCGCCGAGTTGAACACACTCGCTGCGCAGCATAGGAGTATCGACGTCTCCCGGGCAGACGCAGTTCACCCGGATGTTGTGCTTGCCGTGATCGATGGCCATGGCTCGCGTCAGGTTCTCGGCACCGCCTTTTGCCGCGCAGTAAGCTGCGGCGCGGGGACCTCCCTTAAGCGACCAGCCCGAGCCGATGTTAATGATGCTGCCACCACCGGCGCGAATCATATGGGGTACGACCTCGTGTGAGAGCAAGTAGATTCCTTTGAGCGTGACGTCGAGTGTTCGGTCCCACTCGTCCTCGGTGAGATCCACCACATCTTTGCGTATGGCAATGCCGGCGCAGTTACAGAGAATGTCGATGCGTCCCCACTTGCTGATTGTGCTCTCGACAGCGTGCCGGCAATCGGCGGCGGTGCGGACATCGCATTTGGTGAACAGCGCTTCCCCGCCCTGGCTTCGAATTTCCGCGACAGTCTCTTCGCCCTTTTTAGCGTCGACGTCGAGCACGGAAACGAGTGCTCCCATCTCGGCGAAGCGTATGGCGATGCCGCGCCCGATTCCGGAGGCGCCGCCGGTGACCATGGCGACCTTGCCTGCCAGGGATAGAAGCTTGGCGGCGCTTTCCGCGATTTCGCCCTCTCGCACTCTCATGCAACAGTTTCCAGCGCCTTCTCCGCCGCTTCCAGCGTGCGCTCAACATCCTCATCTGTGTGGGCCAGCGTCACAATCGAATGCAGCGCGGCAGACGGTGACGCGTACACACCGAACTCAAACAGCGACAACACCAACTTCTGAAATGCCGCTCGGTCAACATGCTGGCAGAACTCGCGATAGTCGCGAATTGCGGGCTGATGGGTGAACATCACCTGGAACATCGGGCCGACACTCTGCACGATGGCCGCGATGCCTTTCTTCTGGAACAAATACCTGTACCCCTCACACAGCCGCCCCGCAATCCGCCAGGTGTGGCGGAAAGCAGCGTTGTTATCCCGCGTCAATACGCGCAGGTTGGCGCGCGCGGCGTACATGCCGATGCGCGATCCATTGTGCGTGCCGTAGTGCAGAACGCCGCCCCACTGCAAAGCGTCCATCACTTCGGCGCGTCCGCATAATGCGGCGACCGGCAAGCCGCAGCCCAGCGCTTTGCCGAAGGTCACAAGGTCCGGCGCCAGTTTGTAATATTCCTGGCAGCCTCCGGGAGCGATGCGGAATCCGGTCACGGTTTCATCGAGGATGAAGAGAATTCCGTTAGCCTTGGAGAGGTCCTGCAGGCCCTGCAGATATCCTTTCGCCGGAGGAATCACGCCCATATTGGCCATGATGCCTTCCGTGATAATCGCCGCGATCTGGCCGGGATGATTCTCAATCGCTCGCTGCAGCGCGGGCAAATCATTCCAGGGGACGACGATCGTGTCGTCGAGTGCACTTCGATTCATACCTGAGCTATCGGGAACTTTCACCGGATCGCTGCGCAGTCCCAGAGCACTCACCGGCATCACGTTGGAACTGACCAGCAGGTCGTCATGCCAGCCATGGTAGTGGCCCTCAAATTTTAGAATCTTCGGACGTCCGGTCACTCCGCGCGCCAAGCGGATCGCGGCCATGACCGCCTCGGTGCCAGTGTTCGCGAAGCGCACACGCTCGGCGTTCCGAACCAGGAGTTGCAGCATCTCCGCCACTTCCAATTCGACTGGTGTTGCCGTGGCGAAGTGCGCTCCCGTCGCGGCGGCGCCGGTGATCGCTTCGACGACTTCTGGATGCGCGTGGCCCAACGGCAGCGCGCCGAAAGCCATCATCCAGTCGATGTACTCGTTGCCATCGACGTCGTAAATGCGCGAGCCACGGCCTCGCTCCATGAACATGGGATACTTGCCGAAGTTCGCCGGGCCGCGGGAGGAGGAACTGCTGGCCTCGATCAGCACGCCCACTGTGCGCTCGTAGAGTTGACGTGACTCTTCTGTGATGAAAGCCAATCGGACCTCCCGCTCTTTGTAGCGCTCGACTGGGGCGGCGAGACGGCGGCGCTACCTGAATCGACCTGCAATGGTACAGCAGAACAACACTCCATTACCGCCAGCCGAAGCTGAGTTCCCAAAGTAACCCGCGCAAATTGTCTGCAATTTTCCGGTCCCCCACCATTCTTACTCTGCGCGGCGCTGCCGCCACGTATCCCCCAGGAATTTTCAGTGTTTCACCAGAACTGTTGGAGTGAGGGTTGAACTATGAAGACGTCGATTCTCTCAGTGGTTTTGGACATCGGGACAGTCGCTTCTCGACGATTGCCTCTCTGCCTGCTAGCTGTTTCAGCTTTCTTCCTGACCATCGCGCAAGCCCAGGAAAAGCCCGCGGATTCGCCTCACGCGGCGGGATGGGTGGTAATCCCCGTCGAAGAGTACCGAGTGCTGCGCGCGAAGGCCTATCCGGTGGAGCACGATCCTGAGCCGCCACCGCTCGACGCAACGTTGACGCGGGTCGACTACGACCTGCGTGTCACAGGCGAACTGGCGGCCGGACGCGCCAACCTCACAGTTGATGTTTTGAAAGACGGCTGGGTGCGAGTGCCAGTTCCGGCAGGATTGTTGGTTCGCGAGGCTCGTCTCGATGGCAAGCTGGTGTCGCTCGTGCCGGCTCCGCAGGGAAAAGGTGCGGGACATCTATCCGCGCTGCTTTCTCACCCGGGACGCTGGGTTCTGGCGCTCGACGTCGACGTACCCGTCACAGCGTCCACCGGCGATGAGAGCATTTCCCTTCCCTCCACCGAATCGGGTGTGACGCGGGCGGCGATTGAACTGCCGCGACAAGGAATTGATCTCAGAGTCGATGGAGGAATTCTCTCCGAGAAGTCGGAAACGTCAGGCGAAACCAAGTGGCTCGCCTACGGGCGCGGCAATGAGGCGCTCACCCTTAGCTGGCGCAAGAAGACTGAAGACCATCACATCGAACTCCCGCTGCGGATGCGGGGATCGCTCACACAGTTGACTAGCCTGGGCGAGGATTCGACTGCCGTCTACGCGGAAGCGAGTCTCGATATCGTGCAAGGCGCTGCCCGCGATGTGCGGATTCAACTCCCAGAAAAAATCACGATCAATCAGGTGTCAGGCGCGATGATCGCAGATTGGGAGATGAAAAACGGCGAACTCGCGATCACCTTCCTCGAACCGGTGGAACATAGCGCACGATTTGTGATCAACGGCGAGGCCCGGTTGCCGCGCGACGGCATTATTGACATCCCTTTGCTGAGGCTTCTCCATACCGAGCGCGATAGCGGTGGAGTCGCGGTGGAGATCCTCGGGGCGGGCGAGATCAAAGACCAGAAAGCGCAAGGACTTGAAGACGCCGACGCAAGCGACCTTGGAGAAATGATCGCCAGCCGCCAATCGCCCGCCCTGGCGGCCTTCCGCGCACGCGCTGGGGAAGCCGGCGCGACGCGCACGTTAAGCGTGAACGTGGCCCGCTATGACCAGCAGGCCGTGCTGATGGCCAACATCGAAGAGGCGCGCTACGACATTCTGATGAGCGCCGATGGGAAGGAACTGGTGCAGGCGAGATACGCCGTGCGGAACAACCAGCGGAACTTTGTGAAGATTTCGTTGCCGCCGGGAGCATCGGTCTGGAGCGCATCGTTGGGCGGAAGGCCGGCTCGTCCCGGTCAGTCGCCGGATGGAAGCCTGCTATTGCCGCTCGAGAAATCGCGGGGTGGTGAGGACGCGCCCGCGTTCCTTGTCGAACTGATGTACGTCACGAAGGCGCCAGCGTGGCAGGACAAGGGGAAGCAGACCGTCACTCTACCTGCGCTGGATCTTCCGATCTCGCGCTCCGGAGTGCTGTTCTATTACCCGCCCATGTTCCGAGTTTCAGCGGCGCCTGGGACGTTCCGCACGCAGGAGTATCAAGGCCCCATTTCGGCGGCGCTGGCGCCCGGCGGCGGTGGAATTGTCGATATCGGAACACCATCCGCAATACCACTGCAGGCGAAGGAATTCGATCGCCTCGAACAATTCGCCAAACTCCAGAGCAACGGCGACAAAGAAAAGAAAGACGCCACCCAGGCGCTGCTCGACAGTTTCAAATCGAAGTCGATGGCCGGCAGAGTGACTGGCATCGTGCCGGTCAACATCGACTTCCCGGCGTTTGGTCCCTCGATCTACCTGGTTTCCGAACTCACCAGTGAAAACCAATCCCCTGCAGCAGAATTCAACTTCCAGCGCGACAGAAAGGCAGGTGCGCGATGAGCGGCAGACTTTTGACTTCAATGTTGGTTGGATGTGTGTGTTTGATGTCGTTGTGCTGGGCAGAGGACAAATCCACCCTGCCACTGCCCGATCCCGGCAACGTCACGCTTACGTTGGATGAATATAACAAGCTGGTCGAACGGGCGGCGAAGCCGCCAAAGAAGCCGGACACCGCGCCATTTCCATACTCCATCAAGCATGCCGATGTGAAACTGCGAGTTGAGAACGACGGCGTGATGGGATCGGTGGAGTTCGAGGGAGAAGTCTTCCACAAAGGTATAAGCAAGGTACCGCTAACTAGTGGGATGACGATCATCGACGCTCATCAGAACGGAAAGGGCGTGCCGCTGCTGCAAGAAAATGGCACTCACGTAGCGCTCCTTCCGGCGGGGGATTTCTCCATCTCGCTCGACACCGGCCTGCCGTTAAGGATCGATGCGGGACGCGCTTCGTTCAGCCTGCCGGCTCCAGTGGCGGGCAGCGTGCAAATGAGCCTTTTGATTCCGGGCGAGCACACACTGGCCAATATCACTCCGGGAGTGATTACCAGCCGCAAGTCGGAAAACGGGCACACCGCGATCGAAGCGACCTTGGTACCCGGGCAGCCGGCCAACATCTGGTGGGCAACACGCGAAGTGGTCGCACCAGTTGCTCCGCGTGAAGTCCGGTTCCTGGCGGATTCGAAGATGCTCGTTTCCGTCAGTGAAGCGGAAATGCGGATTGCCGTTCTCTCGGACATCACCATGGTGCAAGGAGAGACCTCCACATTCCAGGTTCAGATTCCTGAAGGCTTCGAGGTCACCGGCGTCACTGGACCAACGCTGGATTCGGCCGAGACTCAGCCCAAGGTTGTGAACGTAAGACCGGTCGGCACAACCGAACCCACTCATCTGTATATATTCCTGACCGTGAGCAATCCCGGGCTGCGTAGTCATCAGTTTCTGATCTCGATGGAGCGTTCGATCAATGACACCAAGGCCGACGCGCCTTTCGTCAGCTTCAAGGGAGCGCAAAGGGAGACTGGTGAAGTGCTGGTTGAGGGCGCTGGCACGATGGAGATCACCGCAACTGAAGGCGGCGGCCTTAAACGTATGGACGTCAAGGAAGCCAACCCTTACCTGCGATCACTGGCGCACTTCCCGCCGCAGGCTGCGTTCCGCTATCACCGGCAGGCGAGTGAGACCCCTACTCTTACCTTGAGCTGGGTACGGTTTCCGGATGGAAGCGTGCTCGCTGCCGTTGCCGAGAGCGCGGACGTCACAACCATGGTCACGTCGGAAGGCAAGTCGCTGACCGAAGTGAAATTGACTCTGAAGAATCAGGCACAACCTTTCCTGAAAGTGTCGCTGCCCGCTGGGGCGACGATCCTCTCCGCTGAAGTCGCTGGGGAACGCGTGAAACCCGTTCAGGGTGCGGATGGCAATCGTGTACCGCTGTTGCGGCCGGGATTCCGTCCGAACGGTTCCTACACGGTGTCATTTGTATTCATGCACTCCGGAACTCCCTTTGCGAAAAAAGGCGGTGCCGACCTGAGCCTTCCGAGCATGGATATCCCTATCAGCCTGCTGAACTGGGAGGTGTTTCTGCCAGAGCGCTACAAAGTGAGAGACTTCGGCGGAGATGTAATTGCCGCCAATCGGGTGCCCGAACCGGTGCGCGAAGAGGTTGTCACTCGAGGACAGCTGGAGCGCGACAAAGGTTCTTACAACAACTCGAATGATGTAGGCGCGCGTATCCAGTCACCAGCGGGGCAGATGGGAGGATATGTGACCGATGCCACCGGAGCAGTCATTGCGAATGCGCAGATTGCCGTCACGTCGTCAGAAAACGGCATGAGCCGCAGTACAGTGACCGACTCCTCCGGACACTGGACGCTTCTTGGACTACCTTCGGGAAACTACAAGATCAAGCTGGACAGCCGGGGCTTCAAGACCAGCGTCAACAACGTCAGGTACGACTCCAGCCAACCTTCAATGTTTGGAGGTGTTCTGAACGTCGGTGCTGCGACCGAGACCGTCGAGGTTACAGCTTCAGCGCCCATGCTTAACACTGAATCGAGCATGGTGGCTGTCGATGGCAGAAACTTCAGCAAAATAATGCCGCTCGCTCCAGGAGCGGTCAGCCAGAATGCTTCTGCCAACGTCATGAATCTGCAAAAGCGGGTCGCCGGCGTTCTGCCGGTGGCGATCGATGTTCCCCGGGCGGGCACTTCGTTCAGTTTTGTCCGGCCTCTTGTTCTGGATGAGGAGACCAAGGTTACCTTCAGCTACAAGAGCAGGTAAGAGGACAGAGGCAGAGCTGCACCTGCGATTTCAACGTGCTGGCCACCAACGGATCTCTGATGGCATAGAATGTTGAATCGCAGGGTAGCAGCAAATGAGTAAACCCGACACATGGAAGTCGTGGGAAGGACTCGTGGTCAAAGGGAAGTTTCCCCTCCGCCAGTGGCTGGGCGGCTCCGATCACAGCGCAGTCTTTCTGACCGAATTCGCAGACCAACCCGTGCAGAGGGCCGCGATCAAGCTGATTCAAGTGGACGAAGCCACGGCCGAGGCGCGACTGTCGCGCCTGCGCGCTACCGCCAAGCTTTCTCATCCTCATCTGATTCGCACTTTTGACTGCGGGCTTTGCCGTCTGGACGGCTCGCCATTTGTCTATGTGGTGATGGAATGTGCCGACGACGACCTTTCCAGGATTCTCCCGGAACGGCCGTTGGACCCGTCGGAAGTTTCGGACTTACTGCCTCCGGTCCTTGATGCTCTTTTCTATCTGCACAAGAATGGGTTTGTTCACGGGCGCGTGAAGCCGTCGAACGTGCTGGCTGCGGGCGATCAACTGAAGCTCTCCTCGGACCAGGTTGCGCCGGTCGTACAGCAGGATGGAGGACGCAGGCGCCGCGACGTGTATGACGCCCCTGAGACCGCAGCCGGAATTATTTCGCCGGCGGGGGATATATGGTCCGCGGGGGTCACATTGCTCGCGGCACTCGCTCAGAACGTGACCGCCGCCGAGCAAGCTTCACCGGCGAATCGCGATTTACCTGAGACCATCCCGGATCCATTTCGTGGAATCGTGCGGGAATGCCTGCAGCTCGATCCGAACCGTCGATGCTCGCTGAAGGAAATTCAGGCACGCATGCAGCCGGCGGCACGTTCCGTGCCGGCTCCTCCGGAACCGGCAGCAATCCCGGCTAGTTCCGTAACCCGCAAGCCTGTGTTTGCGGTCGCAGCTGTGCTGATCGTTGTGCTGGGGATCGTACTTGCATGGATGTATTCCCGCTCAAGCAAATCTGCAACGCAGACCTCCGATGGGACCAAGCAGCCAGTAACTGAAGCCGAGCCGACCCCAACAACCGCTGCTCCCAAGCCGGCGGAACCTGTGGTGCCGCCTCCTCGAGCACCAGGGGGTGAGGTCGTTCGGCAAGTTCTTCCCGACGTTCCCCGCAGTGCGCAAAATACTATCAGGGGCACCATCAAGGTGGTCGTACAGGTAGAAGTGGATCCTTCCGGAAAAATCAGCGCAGCAAAATTGAAGTCATCAGGGTCCAGCCGATACTTCGCGAATCAGGCCCTCAAGGCGGCGGAGCGATGGGAGTTCTCTGCCCCGGAAGTCAACGGGCAGCCGACAGCCAGCACCTGGCTGCTCCAGTTCCGATTCAAGAAAACGTCGATCCAGGCTTCGCCTCAACGAGTGAAGGGGTAACTTTTCGCCCCCTGACGCAGCTTCCATAAGATCTGCCGTATCATTCCCAGCAATACCTTCGCGTCGATGGCCTGCAGATTGAACCGGAGCATAAGACGGCGGACCTTCTTTTCACTCACCGCATCGTTGCCCGGTTTTACGTATCCGCTGATTTTCAGAGCCTCGTATAATCCTTGCGTGATCTTCTCGATTTCGCCGGATGCCGCCGGCTCGATCTGTTCGGGAATCGCTTCGTCGACCACGTTTCGCGAGAGTCCGAAAAGACAAACCGCTACAGCCTGCCCCAGATTCATGGAGATGTTTTGTTCATGCGTCGGAATAGTGAGGAGCCAGTGACAATGAGTAAAATCTGCGTTCGTCAATCCGATCTTCTCGGAGCCGAACAACAGCGCGACCTTGCCTGATCTTAATGCTGTTCGAATGGCGTTGGACGATTCATCGTTGAGACGGCGCACTGGATCCCGTAAAGCCCGATTACGGACAGCGGTGGTTCCGACCACCAGTGAACAGTCCGCCACAGCTTCGGCCACAGAGTCGAACTCCAGGGCGTTATTGAGCAGTGTAGAGGCACCCACGGCAGAGCGTGCCTCGCGGAAGCCGGCAGCGTATGGATTGACCAGGCGAAGATGCCGGGCACCGAAGTTGCTCATGGCCCGCGCAGCCGCACCAATATTGAGTGGATTGCGTGGTCGCACCAATACGACCACCAGTTGGTCTAGCTCTGAAATTCTGCCAGGCAAGCCGCCATTCTACGACAAGGAGATTTGGGAAAGGCGTACTGAAAGAAGAGCGCCCAGAGTCGGGCGCCTGCCTTCCGAATTGAACTTATTCGTCTATCGCGCGGAAAGCTTCCGACGCATCATGCCGATCAGGCTCATGCCTCCAGTCGCAAAGAGAGCGAGCGTGGAGGGTTCCGGAACAGACGCGATGCTCGTATCCCCGCCAGAAATTAAGGCTGAGCCGTTAAAGAATCCTGTGCCTGTGTTGGCGGTCATTTGAACGGTAACCGCGCTCACGCTGGTTCCACCCAACATTCCCGTAAGAACACCAGTCAGCGTGTAGCTGTTAGTCCCATTTGCCAGCGTCGTAAGAGTCCAACTTATGGGCGCGGAGAATGTACCGGTGAAGAGTACCCCATTGGGAATTCCGTTGGTGCCGTTGCCATTGATGGTGAGCATTCCGCCAGCAGCGAATGTGCCGCCCATCGTCAAAGAACCGCTGGCCAGTGCGCCGGTGCTTAGCGAAAAAGTGCCAAGGTCGCCCGTGACGGTGCCTAAACCGTTAAGGCCACTGACAGCGATTAACGTGGATCCGGAAAGAGTCAGCCCCGCGTTTGTACCCGAAAGCGTACCTCCGCTGTTGCTGAAATCAATAGTGTTAGAGGCAGTTGCGAGATTCGTGAGTGCAAAGCATGAAAGAAGGAGCGCTAAAGTGGCGGACTTCATCGAGGAACTCCTGGCGGACGATTAGCGGGATAGCGGCTGGCTATGCCGATAGCCCGGTTAGAGAGTGGCAAGAGTACGATTTTCTTACGCATGCTCGCCATACGGTGGAAACGGTATGACTCCCTGAGTTCCTTCCCTAGCTGTGCCGCGCATAAGACCGAACAAAAAAGGGCTCTGAACGAGAATCTGGAAAACTATGCATATTACGCGGCTTTGTGAAGAACGAGGAATTCAGTCTTCGTGGCCGCCAAGCGCTGCGCTTTGAGCAGCAGGTAATTCATGTCTCGATAACCGCGGCCGCGTCGGAGCAAAGCTTTGATGTTGCCATTGACGGCTTCAATCACACCCATCGGTACCTTCGTCCGGCAGTAGTTCAAGATGCCCTGCAGATGATCCAGCAGCATGCGGGCTAGTTTCTCCATCGGTTTCAGTCGCTGCCAGCGTAACTGGTTGATCCAACTCTGCAAGTAACGCAACATGGCACCTTCGTAGGTGTAATTCCACAACTGCGA
>DATMOO010000291.1:0-45513 GCA_035568275.1 Candidatus Sulfotelmatobacter sp. | reverse complement strand
GCGGCCGGATTCGGCACTCCAGCTTGTCGCTGCTGCGGCAGCGGGTGTACCAGATCGTGGCCGGCTACGAGGATGCCAATGATGCCGATCGACTCCGCCATGATCCCGCCTTCCAACTGCTCGCCGATCAGCCTCTGGGCCAGCCGCTGAGTTCTCAACCCACTCTCAGTCGCTGGGAAAACACACCCTCCGCCCGCGAGCTCATTGGCGCTCACGATGGCGGGCTCGATGCCTTCGTTCGCCTCTGCGGAAAACAGGTTCGGCAACGCGGCGAAATCCTGCTCGATGTCGATTCCACCGACGATCCCACCTACGGACAACAACAGCTGAGCTTCTTCAATGCCGCCTACAACCAGCTAGAATCCGAGGCGTTATGAAAAAAACGGCTCATCTCTTCGCGTTGCTACTCCTTTTTTCCACGAGGTCGGCTCAGCACGTGGAGCCGTGGTCCGCTACGAGAGAGCTCCGAATGAAAGAAGCATCAAGGCTGCACGACAAACTGTTCGCAATGGACAAACAAGTTCCCTACTTATCTCCAGCAGAGCAAAAGTGGCTCGACGGCGAACTCGATTCAGCGGACGGGAAGTTTACCGACCGGTACATCAGAGCGACGGACTCGCAGGAGTACTCCATCTCTACGGCGAAGTCGGGCTTTGCATTGGTTCTTATTCCGCTCAACAATTTGAGCTCGCTCAAAATGGCGTGCAAAGACGAAGTGCTGCAATGGACGGAGGTCGCCAGCAGGCTGCCGGACAATCAGCTTTGGCAGTCGGTTGACCATCTCGTAGAACGCAAAGTGATCTCCAGGGCATCCGCAAAGGACTTTGGCAACTCGTTCCTCGCGGCCAACGCCACGTTGCGCTCACAAGCCATACTGGATGGAGTTTTTGGAGGATCTCATGTGAAGGAACGAAACGCGTTGCGTCAGGAATCCCTGAACGAGAAAACGGTTGACGTATACGTAGCCACCGCTTAATATCCAGCCAGTTTTGTCCCTGGGGCGCGAATTTAAAAGGTTTGGGCTTCGAATTACCCGTTTTGCGGGCCACGACGTTCTATCCCGAAAAAGAAAAAACTATGCTCGGCTAGCCGGTCGCAGTGCCTACCCGCCTGCGAGGCTTCAGCCCAGAATTCCGACAGGAGTATGGAACATGGCGGATCTCAAAGCTAGACAACTATACGATCAGGGGAATTTCGTGGAGTTGTTCAAATACATCGAACCGATGTGGATTGTAGTAATTCTGCAGATCCTTGATGACTTATTTGATCGCGGTTTCATTCCCAATCCGGATCGATACCAGGACCAGCTCCGACAAGCGGGGATCTTCGTCAAACGCCTCGAAGTTGCGATGGCTGCTGTGGTCAACAAGCACGGCCGCAGCATCACCTGGGGAAAGTTCTGGGAGGTGCAGCAGGATAGGCTGTCGCAACTGCCTCTGCAGCAGAAACGTGAAATCCACGAATACTGGTTCTCCGGGCCTAACCCGGGGCTCTACGGAGGTGGTGATCAGACGCCTCCGGTGATTGGTACCGCGGGAGATTGGTTTGTGACGGATTTCAGTGGAACGACGACGTCTGTAGTCGTCACTGTTGGATTCACGGCAATTACGGGGAATATTACCTTTGCGTCTTCAGACGGAACAAAATATTCGAACGCAATAGGAATTATGGGGCCCAGCGTCGGAGTTAGCGTCATTCCCGGAGCAGCGAAGGCATTGGGATCGCGTTTCCCTGGTCTGAGACAGCTCCTTTTTCCAGAGAGTGTTCCGAAGCTGAGCAACGATCTCTTGAAATGGCTGACCAGCGGCGGACCTGTCGCAAGAACCCTTTGGAGTTCGCCAGTACTAATGAGACTCGCGAATACATTGCCCTCTGTGTTCATGGGAACGAGTGTTGGTCCAACAACCATTCCCTCTTTTGCAATCGGCCTGGTCGTCCCGAACCAGGGAAGAACTCTTAAGAAGGCCGACTTTTCCGGATCCTGCGTCGTGTTCTCAGCTTTGGGTAACGCTGCCGTGTTTGGCGCTGGAATATTCGCTTTGGCCTTTGGCCTCGAACGCGCCTGGAATCCTATCAGCGATCCAAGCGCCAGCAAGGCAAAGGGATATGCACTAATATCAGCAGCATCAGTCTCAGCGCAGATCCCGAATCTTGGTGCCAGTGAGACCATATATTGGGGTGAAATCGTTTAACGCCCATCCGCCTGAGTTCACCCCAGTAGGGTTAATTGTGAGGTGAATTCGAATTCACACGGCACACAAGCGCGACAGCTTCCCAAATCAGTCTGACCGGCGAGATGCAACAGGACCGGCGCGGGCGGTTGACGTTCTGGAGAATTGGGAAGCCACAAACGTTAGCGTCCTAAGTTGGGTCTTTCTCCGGCGACGAATGCCGTAAGGTCTGCAATACACTGCGGCGTGGTCGCCCACCCTCCGAGTGTCGTGCGGCATTGGGGACACACGAGCAAAACCGAGGAATTGTTGAAGGAAATGTCGGCGAGCGCGTGGCAGTTCTTGCAAGCTATGTGACTCTTCGCAGTGCGTTCCGCCAGGTGTTCATAGAGAGGCATTGCCGTAGCCTCAGACAGAGAATGACCAAGAAGCCTCTAGACCCCAAACGGCGAGGCGCAACGAGATCGCTACGCAGGGCAATTGACCTATTGGAGGCGATGCCTTCCGTTAAGTAACTGTCGCTGGTCACAACCGTTTGTGATCCAGATCACGGACGGTCCGAGAGGCCGGTGCGATTCTCTGGAAAATTTGGGGGCAGCAAAATGGAAAAGCCTTCTTTGGTTGCGGCAATCGGAAAGTTGGCCATCGCTGGCAAACAAGTCAGGTTATTGATTCTCGATCCAGTATCGGACTACGCGAGAATCAGCAAGGACAAAGATGACGAAGTACGCGCCACATTGAACACGTTGAAGGGACTAGCCAAAGACCTGGGTGCTGCGGCGCTCGGCATAAACCACCTCAACAAGAAAACGGATCAGGGCGCAGTTCACAGAGTATCCGGTGCGCGAGGGTGGGTTTCGTATGCTCGGCTTAATTTTCTTGTGGGACTCAAAGACGGCATGCGCCATTTGGTGACGCTAAAAACGAACATCACAAAAAATGTGGGATCTTTTGCCTTTACGCTCGCCGATGCGGTTGCCAACGATGGCAACTTGACCATCGCGGGGATTCCGGTTGTTCGGTGGCACGGCAAGGGGGAACTTACGCCCGATGATTTGATGACTCGGGCGCCTGGCCCCTCAAAAGCGGAAGATCAAAACGAAATAGAGGCCGGCCTCAAAGACATACTGAAAGATGGGAAATGGTGCGCGCCTGAGTGGGTCATAAAACAAGCCGATGACAGGGGCTGGCAAAAAAGAAGCGTGCAGCGCGCAGCCGACAGGATGGGGATAGAGAAAATGGACCGACCAGGAAAACCACCAGTAAAAATGTGGAGACTTCCGTTCGTGACGGCAGAACAAAACGAGGGGCGCGCCGAGGTGGACATTCCACTATGAAGCGCCGTGGAGATCCAAATTGGGGCAAACCCGACTCTGGTCCGGTTGTCCCCGTTGTCACTGAATTCGAGAAGACAGTTGATGAGTACAGACTTACGCCCGATCAATATCTGCAATCATCCCAGCTCCGCGAGTGGGCGCGGCGCAATAAGAATACGAAGTTCATTCACGAAGCTTTGCTGAAGGTCTGGGGATTCGAGATCGAAGCGGCGGACTACGTTGGCAGCCACACGAACAACAAATGCAAACTTTTGACCTGGAAATGACTAAAGAATTGTCCGACGCCTTCTTTAATCCGCGGGAGTCGTCCCTCTTCCGTGAGCCCAGTCGCGAGGGCCTTCTGGATTACGGCTCGGGACGCGCGAGGGCTGGGCTTGGCGCAACGCGCGGCGGACGCAGGAAGACTGAACCAAAAAGGGGCCATCGGAACGGGCGACCCGGCCAGTACGGCCAAAGAGAAACATCCGACGTGGCCACCCGGCCACTGGGGCACCGGCAAGCACCGGCGTCCTCCGGGAATACACTCCCGGAGTTTGACATGTCCGACGCGGCATCATCTTTACCTGATCGTATCGAGCAGTGCGGTCGTGCTCTCACAGCACCGACCTCGCCCAATTGTTAGCGGTGTCGCGCATCACGGTGTTCAAACTAGCAAAGGCGGGGCGCATCCCCTCTTTCAGGATTGGAACCTGAGTCCGGTTTGATCCGCGAGCCGTGGCGAAGTGGTTGAGAAAGATGTGAATCATGAATTGGGAAATTGTTTTGTAGGGTACAGATTAATCGCTGTCGCTGCGGCGTTTATTGGCAGGAGGATCGCGCAAACGCCGCGGCTGGCGCGGCATCTGGCGGGAGATTGGCAACACATTAGCGCGCAATTTGGCGAGAACTCTCAGCACGGGGCTGGGAGTGGGATCGGAGTAGATCAGAGCAAGCGCAAAACTGGGAGCAATCCAGGACGGTTGCGGACAGGAACGGCTTGAGCTGAGGGATAGTACTACTTTACGATTTTTGCGAAGCCTACCCCCTGGCCTCGCCCCCCTCGACCACCCTGACGGCTCCATGCGCCAGGCAAGTACGGCCGGTATCTTTTTCGTTCCACCCAGCGCACGAAGCTGACCACTTTCCGATTGTTAATTCGGCCCTCCAGTGACAAACGCTCAGATGTGGAGACGATCGAAAGAGATCAAAATTTGAGTGTTAAGGCCCGTTAACGGTAGTTGTCAGAAAAGGGCGTCTTCGGTCGAGGTCATCAGAAAACAGGTACAGCCAGTTTCACTCCACACACGATGATCGACGCTGCCAGCCTCAGCGTGGATGAAATCGCCGGGATATAGCGTCCTGTCATCAACCTTCAATACGCCGTGGAGAAGATGCAATTCTTCGATGCCCGCATGCTGGTGCGCGGGGTAATCGGTTCCCGGATCAAGCCGGACCAGCATACTCACACTGTCAATTTCAGCGTTCCTCGCGAGTATTTTGACGTGGATACCTGGCGCCGCTTCTTCCCACTCTGGTTTAGCCGACGCTTCCAAAGGAGGCACGTACGGCCGTGTGTCCGCTCCGCGGGCGATTCGCTTCGCGAGCCTCCCCCATAACGAGTCGGTCGGGCGCAATACATCAGTGGACCAGCCGACAAAAGACCTCACAATGGGCCGCAGCGTCTCAATTTCCTGCTGGCAATCCTCGCATGACAAAATTTGAGCTTCAACGGAAGCCATCTCGCGAGGAGAAAGCGCCTGTAATGCAAACAGAAACACGAGATCCAGATGTTCCTGACTGTGCGTGCCGGATTTCGAATTCATCCCGTTGCCTTCAACCCGAGTGCCACTCGAAGTTTTTCCAGTCCGGAGCGGATTCGTGTCTTCACGGTTCCAAGCGGCTCATTCAATTTTATTGCCGTCTGTTCGTAAGTCAATTCGGAGAAAAATGCAGTTTCGATCGCTTTCCGTTCCCCCGTAGTCAGGACGTTGAGCGCATCCCGTAACAGCCGGCTTTGCTCCTCAAACAGGGAGGCCTGTTGCGGATCAACGATGTCCGTTGTCGGCAGTAAGCTATGCGGATACGTGTTTACTCTTTTTTTCCTTTGATCGAACCGCAGACGATCAATCGCCCGGCTGCGTGCCTGATTCATGATCCATCCGATGACGGATCCATTGGCAGGGTCATAGGTCGAGGCCTTTCGCCACACGTCATAGAACACGTCAAGCGTGACTTCCTCGGCCGTTTCTCGATTCATCGTTATCCGTACGATCAACGTAAAGACGATTCGATGCGTTTGCTCGTACAGAAAATGCAGAGCCGCCTGGTCACCGCCCGCGATGGCCCGGAGGACCTTTAGCCACTCCTCCTCGGGCACACGAATTTTTGACTTATCGGCATAGAGAATATCGCCGAGTTTCTTGGTCACTGGCTCCTGCACGCCATAAATAATGCAGGGGCAAAACTTGCCAGTCAAGAGAGCAGAGCGCACTGATCCGGGTATATCCCTTCCCAGTTGCCTGCGCTCGCCCATCTGATGAAAACGTCAAAACTGTGCCGCCGGATTGCTGGAAAACAACAAAATATGATCGTGAACCCGGGAGCGCGAAAAAAAATCCACAGTACAAATCCAAGCGCCTCTCATTGGCGTTATTAGATATTGTCTTAGTTTCGCGAGGGCGCACTAAAGATGGCTCTCTGGAAAATGTTTGTTTCTCTACGGGTGCCGCGCCGGTGCGGCGATTTATAAATGCTCTGAAACAAATTGGGGGCAGCATCCATGAATCACTACCATATTCGCTGGGCAAATTCGAAAGTCGATTGGCAGGCTTTCCGGACGGAAGATGAAGCCGTTGCCGAAGCCGAACGCCTCAAGCGTCTGGACGAGAACTACAATATCGAGGAATGTGACGGTAATTGCGAAAGATGCCTGCGGCTAATCCCGAATACTCGAATCGCGGAAACAGGTAGCGTCGATGGGAGTGAGCCGGGACGAAGCGGCAGAAATGGGGTTCAGAATCGAGCAGGGCGGCGGGGAACTGATAGATCGGCTTCATGATCGGTTGGCGTAACAAGATCGACGAACACGGACAGGCCGTACATGAGGAATGCTACCTTGTCGCGTTACCTTTTCACCACACTACGATCCTGCAAAGCGAGATTCTGTGCGACAACGTTTCTATCCTCAGAGTGGAAAGATTTTATGACCCTCGATGAAGTGGAGCAGATGTGTCAGCAGAGCCGGTTCAGATCCACCACGACCTGATGCCACCGCCTCAGCCAATCCTCCGCTGCGCCTACTGCAGGCTTGGGAACGAGTTCCGTCCATTAATGATGCGTGCGGAAGGATGGTTTCAGTGCGAAGGCTGCGGACATAACGAGATGCCGCTGGACCCCGAGTTTAGATGCACGCGCCGGAATTGCGAGCAGACCGAACCCATACTTCCTCAGGCGTCTCCCGCGACTAGAACACTAGGGCGTACTTCTCCCAGTAATGCTGGTAGGCGATAGCAAAAGACTCGCGCATCTCTTTCTCTTGCGTGGACTCCTGCTCGCTCAGGAAATTGAACTCACGATGGTTGTCGGCGGTTTCCCTAGCTGTTCGATACTGGCAGGCTATTTCGAACAAAGCCTTGAAGTCTGTCGTTAACGTGGCGGCGTTACCCGCGCTGAGGTTGATACCCCATACATTCACGATCTCTTGAGCGAGTTCGTCCGCGTGTTCGATGTAATCTTCAAGAGAGCGTGGCTGCACTGGTCAATTTAACCACCCCGATGTCGGGTGCCTCGGTCATCCCCCTACTAGCCTCGATCACAACTGACGGCTTCTTTTGGCGTTGTCAGGATTCGGCTGTCAAAGGGTCTAGCGCCAGGGTGGAAGCGTTCCTCTGTGCGCTGCGGACGTACACTTCAATCTCCTGATGAAGTTGAGCAGACACAGTCTCGATGACTGCGGGATGCTCTGCTCTAAAAAGTTGGGCGCATAGTTCTCGAATACGTTGGTCGGACGACACAGATTAAAACTAACATTCGTGGGTTTGGGAGCCATACAGGTTTTGCTTTATACCCTAACGTACAGATGAATGATACGGACCGGACGGAGAAAAGCCGGAGCGTTTGACGTTTAGGAAGCGCTTACAAAAAGGCCCCAACTGGAGTCGGGGCCGGGGGCAGTTTCTCGAAGGATCGTCGGACCAGTGATTGAAGGCCCTCAAGGATGAATTGGCAAGCCTGTAAGCTTGGTTGCAGACTGTCGTGTGATCTTCCGAGTGGCTTGTCTCAGTGCGTGTCTCAGAACGTAACATTCCTCATGCACCGATTTGACTGTTTCATTCGCCTTCGCTTCCCTAAGATCGACAGGCTTGTTGCAAATCCAGCAACGGACTTCTGGTTGATCCGTCTGTTCCATAAAGCACCTTTTGGCCTAAGGTACTGCGACTTTAATGGTTAGTTCAGTCCGGTAGCGTACATACAGGCGTACCAAGATTTACTACCAGGCGGAAGTGAACTGAAGACCTCATCGGGAAAAATGGCGGCCGAGTTTGTGCGGCTTAGGTCCAGAATCGGTAGACGAAGCCCAGAATGGAGATGGCAAGGAAGAGGTAAGGCCACAAATCGAATACCTGACGTAAAAGGCGTGCTGAAGAATCGAATCGACATCGAGGTTCCGGGTTCACAAACGAGTTGCAACCGTTTGATACCCTACGCACTTCACCAGGCCGAAGGAATACCTGAGACCGTGTATAGATCACTGTGCTTTTATGTGGCCGGATGGAACTACGCGCGATCAGAACGCAAGGTGGGAGCAAGCCAGGACGAAGGCGGACAGGAACGGCTTTGCCTCAGCCCGTTTAACATCCTTTACGATTTTGCCTCAGGCTCCCCCCCTGACCTCGCCCCCCTCGACTACCTCTGATGTCTCCATG
The DNA here is from genome assembly GCA_035568275.1 of Candidatus Sulfotelmatobacter sp. Lineage (GTDB taxonomy): Bacteria > Acidobacteriota > Terriglobia > Terriglobales > Acidobacteriaceae > Sulfotelmatobacter. Next base: position 37,101 of record DATMOO010000291.1, on the reverse strand, counting down.
CGCCAGGTGAGGAGGGCCAGTATCTTTTGCGTTCCACCCAGGGCACGAAGCCGAATACTTTCCGATTGCTCATTCGGCTTTCCTGTTTACCGTCGTTCGGGAGCAATCTACTGACTTATGTCCGTCATGTGAAAATCACTGCCCGCATGGAGGGCCTTGAGCGCTCTGTGGCCGACTACTCGCGAAAGGTCCTCTGCGTAGTCTTCACGGCCGAATAGGGTCCAACATCTTCCTCTTCTAAAATCGGACTCTTGGAGCACACTACCCGCAGGAATGTTGCGCAGCGGAACAAGTTGATGGTAGCCGTAGCACCCGGACATGAAGGTGGTCATCATCAGCACCAACGCTAGCGATGAGCGTCGCATTGTTAGCACCATGCGGATTGTCAAACATTCTGAAACGGGAGACACGAGAGGGACGACAAGAATCCAAGACTACAGATCAAGAGGGACACGCTAGATTTCTCCGATGAAATGGCGCATGGGGTGAGATTCGCCTTTAGGCAATTCTCGGGTGCACACCACTGAAAATTTCAGGTCTGCCGACCAACCATGCATGAATATGGTTCTTACGCGTCTTCAACTACGGGTACAATCGCTGCTTTTGGATCACGGCAAATCGAAACCTATTACTGCTCTGTTGTGCAATTGCTGCATCCAACCTTTTTGCCGAATCGCTTCCTGCGATTCCCGACAATGACAACCACAAACAAGCGGGTGTTCGGGTCTCGACAACATGTCTAATCTTAAGCAGAAAGAAGCCGCTTGGGGATTTGGAGTGGAACGGAAACGACAATCACGGTACCGCGAGTATTGGTTTCCACATTAAAGGTGCCTCCTAAAAGCGCACTACGTTCGCGCATACTCGACAGGCCAACGCCTTGACGTCCGTTGGCCGTCACTAGCAACGCGTCCGACGGAATACCTTTACCATCGTCTTGAATACTCATTCTTAAACGTCCGCGGGTAGACGTGATTCTGATGTGGACAGCTTCCGCTCCGGAATGGCGATGCACATTAGTTAAAGCTTCTTGGAGGATTCTGAACAGTCCGGTCTCCACATCTTGCCCGAAGCGTTCAGTCTGCTCATCGAGTTGGAGTGTCAGCTTCACCCTGCTACGTTTCGAGAACCCCTCGGCATACCATCGAACGGCGGACAAAAGGCCACTCTCATCGAGAAGTGGAGGATGCAACAGATGGGAAACAGTTCGTACCTCCCGTACGGCATGTTGCAGGAGATCCTCAGTGTCTCGTAACCCGGATTGGCAGCCGGTCGGCAAGGGTTCTGGACAAGAAGTCGCCTGAGAAACTGCCATGAGTGCGCTTGTGAGCGTTTGCCCAACTCCGTCGTGAAGATCACGGGCGATGCGTCGGCGTTCCTCGTCCTGGATTGTCAGAACCTTTGCAGAGAGATTGCGCAGATCGCGCTCTGCGCGCTGCCTCTCCTTAATTTCCCATGTGAGCTCATCATTGGTGCGTGAGAGCTCAGAAGTGCGTTCCTTGACTCGCTGCTCCAACTGATCATGGGCACTTCGCAGCTTCAACCTCGATTCTTTCTCCTGCAGCAATAGCCGTTGAACCTGACGCTGGCGGTTTCGTGCTCGCTTAGCAGTGCGTAACACGCTGATGATCGTCGGCACGCGAACCGGGCGCTCCAGTATTGAGATGTTCGCGGCATCTGCCAGATTAGAAACAAACCCTGTTGTCCAGCGCGACGGCGTCGCACCCGCACTCGCTAAAAGAATGATTGGGATGTCAGACCACGGATCCTGCTTTTGCAGGGTTCGTTGAATCGCCTCCGCCGATGAAGAAACAAGCGCCTCTTCCGTCAACAAAATAAAATCGGTCTGCTCCGAAAAACGCCGCGCTAGCTCTTTGAGGGATGCGCAGTGAGTGATGCCAAGACCCTCCGACGAGACAATCTCCGTCAGGATTTCAGCGTCTTTGCCGAACGGCGCGCACAAGAGAACCTGATCCGTGATTATGGAACGATGTATTGGTTTTTTCATCCTGATCTCGAATCAATGTTCCTGACTCCCCAGAAAATTCAGGGTTACCGGTGAGAACCCCTTGAAACCTCGTTAAGGGTAGGCCAATCCGTATCCCGTTCTTTCCTACCTCAAACTCCCGAATCGTGCGCTCGTGGTCATGGCTTCGATTCTTGACAATCGATATGGCCTGGCGAACTGTTCCGTGCGCTTCGAAGTAACGGAGCAGGATAACCAAATCCGCCAGGTAAGTAGCCTCAAAACTGGATTGATCCGCATTTACAAATCCATGTTGCGCGGACACCAAAATTGTAATCACCCCTTTTGCATTCAGATATGCGAGCAACTCGTGAAGGTGCAGAACAAAGGAACGGTCGCTGCTCATCGTCTGCAAATAACCGTTCAAGCTATCAATGACTACCATCCCAGTACGGTTTTGTTCGATAGATGTGCTGATGTCGTGAATGAATTGTCCCGGAGTTATACGCGAGGAATCGACCCGTCGTAATTCCACGGTGCCGTCTTCGATGCTCTTTTCTATCCCGATTCCTAAACTCCCGCAGCGTCCCAAAAAAATAGTGGGACTCTCCTCGAAGAAGTACATGCAGACTTTCTTTCGGTGCCGGGCCGCGGATACGGCAAATTGCGCAGCGAGGGAAGATTTCCCAACACCGGGAGGACCGACGATCATCACGCCGAAGCCCCAGGGGATCGGGCCGCCCATGAGTTCATCCAATTCCTTTATGCCGCTCGCGAGAGGAGGACCAGCATTGAATCCATCGAGAAAGGCCTCTCCTGCTGGAGCCAAACGGGGAAACACCCTTATCCCCCCAGTAGCGATGCGAAAATCGTGAGCGCCTTCGATGAACGGGACGCCGCGCATCTTTGTGATCTTAATCCGGCGATGTAATCCGCCCTGTGATGTTTCCTCGCTTGTAAGCTGAATAACCCCATGGGCAATGCTCTGGAGCAAAAGGTCTGCCCCAGTTTCGCCCGTCTGGTCATCAAGGAAGAGGACGGTGCAACCTAATTCAGAGAGGGCCTGCTTCAAAGCAAGTATCTGCCTTCGATAGCGCAAAGGATCACGGGCGACCATACGAAGCTCGGAAAGCGAATCGAGTACGAGCCGCCGAGGGCTGAGATCCTTTATTCTTTTTAAAAGGTCCGTAGATGTTTCGGCTAGTTCCACGTCAGCAGGATGCAGAACCGTGTATTGCTTATCGAGTCCTAGCTCAGAGTCCATCTTCGTTAAGTCAATTAGGGAGAGGGCTTTTAGCGACCATCCGTGAGATTTGGCCGACTCTCGTAGCTCGGCAGCCGTTTCGGAAAAGGTGATGTATGCGCCCTTCTCCCCTTGTTGCGCGCCCGCGAGCAGAAACTGCAGTGCGAGCGTGGTTTTTCCGCTACCGGGGGAGCCTTGAAGCAGACACATCCTATTGCGGGGAAACCCGCCCCTAAGAATCGAATCGAACTCGGCAATCCCTGAGACGGCCGAATCAGTTGCGGGCTGTCTCTTAACCTGCCTTTTCGGCTTTCGATTGGCCATCGCCCGAAGTATACATTCACGGCGGCAAAACGGGTTTCGGGTTGATCGCTAGTCCAATGAACGGAGATCGAGGAAATGAGACGCTCTGGTCACGAACGTTGCGAAAGTGCAGAGCCTTACTAATCCTTCGCCGAAGAAGTCCGTGGATTCAATATGGGAATTGTGATTTGTTTGCCATCGTTAGCATCGCCAGATTTGACGTCTCTCGCAGTCTGGCGCACGTTCTCCTGTCAAGAAGCGCATTGAGCACCCGCTCCGTCCTGGCGAAGAAGAGCTTTGGCGCGGGCGAACAATTGCTTCAGACCGTCAGGGTCAGACTTAGAAATGACCCCAGAGATGCCTGCAGAGCGAGCCTCTTTCTCCACGATCTCTGCAGCGTTATTCGTGAACATTAACAAGGGGACGTGAGGCATGAGCACCTTCAATTCCCGCGCTGCATCCAGTCCATTCATCACTGGCATCGATAGATCTGGAATTATGAGGCCCGGTTTGACCACTTGGGCTTTCTGGACGCCCTCAGCACCATTCGCCGCGTATAAGACTTCCCAGTTTTCAGCTTCGAAAACTTCGCGCACCATGCGCCTGATGATCGCGTGGTCGTCAACGATCATCAGAGATGGCACTTTTAAAAAGACCCCACCACACTATCTCCCTTTTGGTGAGCGGGGTGAATACCGTCGAGAGTGCACGCGTGAGAAAAACGGACGAGTAACGGCCTTGGCTCCCAAAGCCCTTTTTCTTTGCGATGTGCTGGCTGACAACAGCGCGGAGATTCGAGAGACCTAGGTTGTGTGCCAATATCCGTAGGAGAGCCTACACAGCGAAGCGTCGCTCGGGCGTGCATCCCCCCGATCGTGATCTACAGCACATCATCTGGGTTAGTACAGCGGGATGGGGATAGTACCCAACGCGCTCTTCCCGATATCGTCAAACACAGCTTCCTTATCATTCTTGGCCGCTTCCGCCAGGAATCGACACCGACGTCGGTTGGCGATCCGCAACTCTCCAATCAAATACAAGTGACCGGGCGTGAGTTATCGGTGACTTTAACAATCGCGCGGATTCGCGCAAGAGGTGTTTTTCGATGAGACTCAAATTAGCGATATTTACGGTGCTGGTAGCCACTTTCTTGGCAAGCACGATGGCGAGCGCGGCGGAAGAACCGTCGGAGCAAGTCAAACGAATGGATGCGGCTGCAACGGTGTTGGACGAAATCATGGGAACACCCGATAAGGGGATTCCGGAGGAACTTCTTGACTCTGCGAAGTGCGTGGCAGTCATACCCTCGATGATCAAGATAGGCTTTGTCTTTGGGGGCCGACACGGGAGAGGAATTGCCACCTGTCGCACCAGTTCCGGATGGAGCGCTCCGGCGCCTTTCTCTGTCACTGGGGGTAGTTGGGGATTGCAGATCGGCGGCGAAGCGATCGACGTAGTCATGCTGGTTATGAACGACAACGGAATGGAAAAGATGCTTTCCAGCAAATTCAAGATCGGCGCTGATGCCTCAGCTGCCGCAGGGCCCGTGGGACGGCATGTGCAGGGCGAGACCGATTGGAAGATGCGCGCCGAGGTGCTCACCTATTCGCGCGCTCGCGGCGCCTTTGCTGGCGTTACCGTCAACGGCGCATCCATCACGCAAGACAAAGACGGAACCCGCATTCTGTACGGGCGGATGATCCCGTCCGCTCAAATCCTGAAGGGGCAAGTGAAAGCTCCCGAAGGTTCGCACAAATTCATGGCGACAGTGAAAAAGTATGGCACTGAGGCAAAGGTTGCTGAAGCGTCGTCCCGCCGTGCTGACGCCCAGAAAACCGGCACACAGAATGGGACCTTGAGTTCCCGGGAAGCAAAGGGCGCCATTGAGGAAAAGCTCAAGAGCGAGCCCGGTCTGGAGAGCAAGGACATTCAAGTGACTCTATCGGCCGATGCGGTGAAACTGTCAGGATCTGTGGTCAGCGCTGATGACCGTGACAAGGCAGTTCGAATCGCCAGATCGCATGCCGGTGATCGGGAAGTCCGGGACCATTTGACCATTCAAAATCCCTAAACAATTTCAGCTACCGAACGTTCGGAGGCAATCGAACGCTTCTGCTATCGAAATCTCTATTCCAGGAGGAAATGACGATGAAAGCTGTCTATAGAAATGTTGTTCACACGGTCTTGTGCACCGGTCTGCTACTGAGTGCTGGAGTAGTTGCGTCTGCGCAAGAGCCATCTACCCAGGCGTCTCCGGCGCCTGACAACACCAAAGTCAACGAACGGGATCGGAGCCAGAATGAGCCGACCGCAGATCAGCAAAAGGACAATCGTTCTGATCGCGATATCACGCAGCAGATTCGACAATCCATCATGAAAGACAAGTCGCTCTCCACATATGCGCACAACGTCAAGATCGTTACGCAGGACGGTCAGGTAACGCTCAAAGGTCCGGTGCGATCAGAGGACGAGAAGAAGGCGATTGAAGCTAAGGCTACCGAAGTCGCGGGCGACGGCAAGGTCACAAGCGAGCTGAACATCAAACCGCAACATTGATATTTAGAGGACAAAGGAGAATCAACATGGCAGGTAAGAATACAGCTGTATTTGGCATCTATCCGAATCGAACGAGTGCAGAGAACGCGGTGGACGCATTGAAAGCCGCCAATTTTCGGAACTCAGACATTTCAGTACTTCTTCCCGAGGGCGCCGGCACAAAAGATTTTGCTCACGAGAAAAATACCAAAGCGCCCGAAGGTGCCACGACGGGTGCCGGAACGGGCGCTCTGCTGGGCGGCGGTTTGGGATGGTTACTCGGTATCGGTGCCCTAGCCATTCCGGGACTGGGGCCATTCATAGCCGCCGGGCCCATCATGGCTGCCCTTGCTGGAGCCGGGGTCGGTGGAGCGGTAGGTGGGCTTACGGGTGCTCTGATCGGGATGGGAATCCCGGAGTACGAAGCCAAGCGATACGAAGGCCGCGTCAAGGATGGCGGAATTCTGCTGTCAGTTCATTCCGACGATTCTGCTTGGACCAAGAAAGCAAAAGAAATCCTGGAGCGCACAGGCGCACAGGATGTGTCCTCTACCGGCGAAGCTACGGCCGACAAAGACGGTAAGACTCGTGTTCGCGAAGTAGCCTGACAAACTCGGTGCAGCGAACTGAATGCTCGCGCTTGCGAATATTGGTTCGCTGCCCCGTTATTTCTAATCGATGGTAGGAGTGTCGCCTCTGCCGGGCCCACTGAACCGACTCATTTCCTGGAGGAAAAGTGCCAAACGAGAATTTGAAAAAACTGTATGTGGACGAATTGAAGGACCTGTTTAGTGCAGAGAATCAGTTGCTCAAAGCGCTGCCAAAGATGGCCAAAGCTGCGTCTTCAGACGAACTACGAACTGGTTTCGAAGAGCATCTGGAACAAACGAAGGTCCACGTCCAACGTCTTGAAGAGATCTTCGAATCGCTAGACGAGAGCCCGAAGGGCAAGAAGTGCGTCGGCATGCAGGGTCTGGTCAAAGAAGGTTCCGAGGTGATGGAAGAAGGCTTTGAAGACGCCGTATCGGACGCAGGATTAATCGGCGCGGCCCGGCGCGTGGAACACTACGAGATAGCAGCGTATAGCGCGGTCCGCGAGTTCGCCAATGTACTGGGACAAGCGAAGCACGCATCGTTGCTCGAAAAGACTCTAGCGGAAGAGAAGCAAACCGACGAAAAACTTGCTGATCTCGCAAAGGAGATCAACTCCCGAGCCAACGAAGAAGGTTCCGAAGAACAACAGGACTCATCCGGGGCGGGAAAGAAGACGCCAAAGCACGCCGCTTAGTCAACGCGCCTGCAGCGATCCATTCCCGACGAATGGAGACGAGCTAAACGAGAGGAGAAAAAGACGAATGTACCACCACATAAAGAAATTAATGTACACGGTGAATGTCGGAAGTCCCGACCCCCGGTTTGGCAACATGTTGCTGGAGCAATTCGGCGGCGCGAACGGGGAGCTTGCGGCTGCGATGCAGTACTCAATTCAAGGCCTCAATTGTGATGACCCAGATCGAAAGGACATGCTGATGGACATCGGGACAGAGGAGTTGAGCCATTTGGAAATCGTGGGCACGTTGGCACGCATGCACCTCAAGCCGATGAAGAAAAGTCGGGACTTCGCCGAGGCCGATCCCCTCATCGCGATCGCGGGTGGAGGCGGCGTTGGCTTGTTCAACTCCATGGGCGACGCCTGGACGGCCGACTATCTGAAGATAACCGGGGAACTTGATGTTGATCTGCGGAGCAATATTGCCGCCGAAGCGCGGGCGAAAATCGTTTACGAGCGCCTCATCAACTTCTCTGACGACCCTGGAACAAAAGACGCACTTCAATTCCTAATGACGCGTGAGATCACTCACGTGAAAGCATTCACCGCCGCGCTTGAGAGCTTGGGGAAAAACCCATTCTCCATTGGCAGCGTTCCCCCAACGCCAGGCTTGGTGGACGAATACTTTAACGACTCCACCGGGGTGGGCGATGAAGGCGAAACTGACGCTCGCGGTCCTTGGAACACGGGCGGCAAATGGAAAATCGTTGAGTCCCCAGAGTTGGAACAGGGAGTCCCGGGGCGGAGCGGAAAGACGATTGCCAGGAACCACAAGCCCGTGAGTGAAGAGACTGGAAAGACCAAAGTGAAGAAGTCGGCGTAAAAATCAACGAGTCAATGAAAAGGAGTGCCATGCAAGACAAAGTTCACAGTGGGGTTTCAGAAGATCGTTTCACTGGCGCCATTGAGTCGCAAACGTCCAAGATCCCAAGTTCTGGCTACTTGGCGGCGGCCTTCGGTGCTATCACTGCTTCAGCCATTCTGAAGATCGTGGGCAAGGATGACTGGGCGCTGTTTGTAGGACAGTGGCCGGCAGCATTTCTGTTAATGGGTGTGTACAACAAAATGGTAAAGCAGCACGGCTCAGATGCATACAGCAAGGCTGCCTGAGAGTCACGTGACCGGGGATGCCTCCGAAACCGGGGGCACCTCGGGCCCGCGTGGAGTTTTGAAATTGCCTTCGACCAACTGATGGAGCACAAATAACCAAGTACCAAGGAGATGGATCATGTCGATTTTGGCCTGGATCGTGTTGGGATTGATTGCTGGGTTCATAGGCAGCAAGCTCGTGAACAAGACTGGCGAAGGGGTATTCCTGGATATCGTGCTGGGAATCGTTGGCGCGGTAGTGGGGGGCTGGGTGTTCAGCATGTTCGGAGCACACGGCGTCACGGGTGTAAACCTGTACAGCCTTATTGTTGCTGTGATTGGGGCTGTGCTGGTCTTGGTCGTCTATCACGCCGTGCGAGGCGGACGAGCACGGGCGTAAACCTGTTGCGATGCTGGCGAGTTCGCACCACGAGTTCTTGACCGTTATATCGTCGCAGCTCAGATGCGTACCCGGAGCCTGTTCTATCCGGGTTGCTATTCGTGTGCCGATCGTTTAATTCACACTCGAAAGGCCGTCGTGTCAATCCGCCCTGCCGGAGGCGATCCTAGGACCACTGAAGTCGCGAAACCGGAGGGCGAAGACGTCGGTCCGTTGTGGACCGGACAGGCAAAGGTCCGCGCTGGCGGCGCGATTCGACTGCTGAGAATGCTCGGGCCGGGACTCGTGACCGGTGCTTCCGACGACGATCCGAGCGGGATCGGTACTTATTCGCAGGTTGGCGCTCAGTTTGGCTACGGCCTCCTCTGGACCATGCTCATTTCGTACCCGTTGATGGCTGCCATTCAAGAGATTAGCGCACGCATCGGACGCGTCACCGGGTGTGGCATTGCAGCGAATCTCCGCAAAAGCTATCCCAAACCGTTGCTCTATGCCGTACTGGTCGCGGTGGCAGTGGCAAATATGTTCAACCTGGGCGCCGACCTCGGTGCAATGGGAGACGCGCTGCACTTGCTCGTTCCCGGAGAAGTTAGCGTCTTTGTCGTGGGTTTCGGAGCGGCGTCCTTGGTCGCCATCTTGTTTGTTCCGTACTCAACCTATGTGAAATATCTGAAGTGGCTGACCCTCTCTCTTTTTGCATATGTCGGAGTAATCCTCTTCGTCCATGTTTCCTGGGGCGACGTGGCACGCGCGACCGTGATCCCTCATGTTCGGCTCACGAAAGAATTTCTGACTGCGTTGGCTGCGGCGCTCGGCACCACGATCAGTCCGTATCTTTTTTTCTGGCAGGCCTCACAGGAAGTGGAGGAGGTCAGAAACAACCGAGGCGAGAAGCCATTGAGGCGGGGACCCGAGCAGGCGGATGCCCAGCTGGGGCGCATACGGGTCGACACCTACCTCGGAATGGCATTCTCGAACCTTGTCGCCTTCTTCATAATTCTGACCGCGGCGTCAACACTCCACGCGCATGGAATTAGTCAGATTTCGACTTCAGCCGACGCCGCCACTGCTTTGAAGCCTTTGGCCGGCCGATTTGCATTCGCGCTCTTTGCTTGCGGTATCGTGGGAACCGGACTCCTTGCCGTTCCCGTCTTAGCAGCTTCCGCCGCATACGGCATCGGCGAAGCCTGCCGGTGGAACGTAAGCCTCGAACGGACGCCAAAACAGGCGGCGCCGTTCTACGCAGTTATCTGCGCGGCCACAATCCTCGGGCTGTCGCTGAACTTCCTGCACATCGACCCTGTGAAAGCTCTTTTCTGGGCCGCCGTTGTAAATGGGCTGGTTTCGGCCCCGTTAATGGCGGTCATTATGATTATCGCGTCCAGCCGAAAGGTGATGGGAAAGTTCGTGATTCCGCCGTATCTCAGGTCTGTGGGATGGATCGCGACGGCTGTCATGTTTTGCGTGGGTGCCGGCGTATTTCTGACTTGGAGATAGCCCTTGGCAGTCTGAACTCTAATTGCTCCTCGAATGCGGGTCGACCTCGGCGTTCTGCCGTCGCCTCTCCGCAAACGCAGGTTACATGCCCCTCCAGATTGCAATTGCGGACGACAGCGCGGCCATTCGTTCGGCCCTCCGTACGTACATTGAATCTCACACAGATTGGCAGGTCTGCGGTGAAGCGGAGGACGGTCAATCTGCCGTCTTTATTGTGCAACACCTCCAGCCCCACGTCTTAATTCTCGACCTATCGATGCCTGTCTTGAACGGTCTTGAAGCAGCGCGGCAAATAGCGGTCATCTCCCCAAAGACTCGAATCGTCCTATTCACAGCTCACACTGGTGAACGCGTTCAGAGGGAGGCGAAGAAAGTCGGCATCCGTTCTGTCATCGCTAAAGACGGGGACGCCACATTACAACGTCTTGTCATAACGGTGCGCGACACCGCGTGCAACGATGCGGCTGATGCCCAGGCGGCATGACCAAGCAAATTACACGGCAGGTCGCTCACGTCATGCGACCTGCTCACTAATCGCTGCCTTTGAAGTCGGACTCGGCAGAACGGCGGTCACAAGCGTCCCTGTAGCATTCGATTCAACGAGCAATTCTCCTTTGAGGTGGCGGAGGCGTTCACGCATTCCGCCGATTCCCACTCCGCTACCTTGGGCTTGAATCTCGGCCAGCCTGTCCGCGGATATGCCCCGGCCCTTGTCCTGAACCTCGACGACAATCCGATCGGCATCCCGAGAGACGCGGACGGACGCGGTCTTACTGCCAGAGTGGCGAAGCACGTTGGTCAGGGACTCCTGCACGACCCGAAAGATGACGAGTTCCATGTCGGAAGGAAGTCTTTCAAACTTCTCGGAAACTGTCAGGCTGACATCAAGTCCACTCCTCTCCTTCAAACCTTGCACATACCAATCGAGAGCAGATGACAAACCAGCCTCGTCTAGCAAGGGTGGGTGGAGAAGATATGATGTGGTGCGTATCTCTGTGCTCAAGTGCTGAACCAGCCGCTTAGTATCTTTGATGCCTTTGGCGAGTTCAGCAGGAGTGTTATTGGCATCTTGGGAAAACTGCCCAAGAGTCATGCTCAGAGCGGCTAACGTCTGACCAGCACTGTCGTGAAGTTCCCGGGCAATATGTCGCCTCTCTGTGTCCTGAGACTCCAGAAGTCGTGCAGAAAGGTTACGTAGTTCGAAATTCCTTCTTTCGAGCTCTTGAGTGCGAAACCTGACTTGGGTGTTGAGCGCATCCGCTAACGTTCGATATCGTTCTTCGCCCTCCCGCAGTTCTCTCTCGGTTCGTTTGCGTTGGGTGATGTCCCGAGCAATCTTCGAGGCTCCGATAATCTTTCCGCTCGCGTCACGGACGGGTGAAATCGTCAGGGCAATGTCGATTTCTGTCTTGTCCTTGCGCATCCGTACCGTATCGAAGTGTTCAAGTCGTTCGCCTCTCTTGATTTTGTCGATGATAAGAGTTTCTTCGCTCCAACGATTCTCAGGGATGATTAAAGTGATGTGCTGTCCGAGCGCTTCGTTGGCCGTATACCCAAACAGACGCTCCGCACTTTTATTCCAACTGGTAATGACCCCGTCCAGCGTCTTACTGACGATTGCGTCCTCAGATGAATCGACGATTGCCGCGAGTAAGCCAATCGCTCTATCCGCCTTCAACCGCAAGGCTGGCAGTTCATCGAGAAGCGACTGGCTAACGCTATCCTTGCATTCCGGGTCATTAAGAATGCAATCCGCGAGTGCTTCATGCGTCTTCAGTAATCTGTCGATGTCATCCTCGCACTCGATTTCTGGATGTGTTTCCGTCCAATAGTGCGCTGCCCTAACGAATGCCAAAAACAACAACAAGTACTGAAGGCGAACCGGACCAAACAGCCGCGTCAGTGCATCAAGGCAGGAGAGATAATCAGAGGTCTTCAGGAAGACATGACCCGCCAACACAAAGACAGCATCCTCCATCTGCGTATCCGGTTTCGGCATCTCGGCAAGAGGTGCTGGACTCGCTGCGCACAATGACAGACGTGATTGAAGTTCTTCTCCACGCGGGAAGGGCCGTCGGAGCAGGCGAACGACATCGGCGACGCTTTGAGTCGGCACATTCGGATCGCCGGAAGGACGACCAAGTCCGACCAGAAAACCGACATGACGGGTGATGCAGTAGCGGACGGCGCAAAAGCGTGACAGGTGGACAAAAAGCCGTTCCTTGAAAATCGAAGGCAACGGATTGTCGAGATAGGCCGCTTGCGCAAAGCCCCAAAGTTTTTCGGTAATGTCAGGCGTCTCAGGTGCAAGTCGGAAGAAGTTCGGAAGGACGCCGAATCGTCCTTCGACACGCTTCGCCAGGTCTGCTGCCTCGGAAGACCTCCGACTTGGTTGGTCGTGTGGCATCGGCACAGAATTATACGGCTAAATGGAGGAATGGCAGAGCGCCATCTCGCGCTCGTGACGGGGTTTCGACACAGTTAGGTGTTTTGTCCGGCGAGGTCAAGTTTACCGTACGTTCCGCTTCCCCGCGCTCGCCCTGCGCACACCGCTCGCAAGTACGCAACCGCGCACGAGCCCCACGCGCGGGCGGGCGGGCCCCAGAAGTCAAAAACCCAGTTCCTTGGTGGAGTATGGGGTGTAGGAATTTTCCCGGCCTGTATATCTCTCCCCCTCAACGGTTTGACTCGCCTAGAAGCTTGTCTTTAGACTCACCTCCGTTCGAGGTATCAAATATTTGCTGACAGCACTACTCCGATCTACGGCTAAGCGAAAATCTCGTTCACCTTCTCGCGCACGTGGCTACTCCGGGACGGCTTCAGGTAGCGCATGGTGGACTCAATGTCCGAGTGACCAAGCCATTGCTGTACGGTACGCAGATCGACGCCAGCCCACAGGCAGCGTGTGGCAAATGTCGCGCGAAACTTGTGCAAATAGAAGTTGTCTTTATTGAGCTTCGCACTCTCCGCACACGCTTTCAGGCAGTCCAGGAAGTCGAGCTTGGGATTGCATCCGGTTGTGGGGAAGAGCAAATTGCAGCTCTTATCGGCTTTCGCCATCCACTTCTTCAAACTCGCGGCGAGCTTCGCGGGGATCGGAATTTCGCGCTCTTTGTACGCCTTCGGGGTCCAGCCACGGTCGGGCTTGTGGGTGACGCGAACGATACAACCTGAGCAGTTCACGTCGGAGCGATAGGCGTACATCACTTCCTGCTCGCGCATTCCCGTCATAAGGAAGAACTCAAACCACAGCCGCTCGACTGCATCGCATCCTTTGAACAATTTCTTCAGTTCTTCCGGCTCATACATCTCCGGCTCTTCCTCGGTGTATCGTGGCCAATCATTCTTTCCCACGATCCCGCGAATCCCATTCGCCTTCAAGAACGTCATCACGGTTTCGAACTTGTTGTAGACCGACCGCGGGTACTGTTTCTTCTCCTCGCGCAGAAATGCAGAGAACTTCAGCAGATCATGCCGATCGATCTCATGCAGGTAGAGCTTGCGGCAGGACCCAGTGAAGTAGTTCAGCGCGGTAGTGTACGCAGCCAAGGTCTTCGGCTTTTTCGTGAGTTCTGTTTCTTCCAAGAAGCCCGCTACGGCTGCAGCAACGGATCGCTGTCCATCTCCGTTCTCGGGCAACACAGAAACTCCACTTTCGACGGCATTGAGCTCGGCCTGCTTGCGTTGGCGGCGTGCAGCAGCGTCCTGTGCGTCCTTCCCGACGGACAGTCGAACCCGCTCGCCCTTTTCTCGCCATTCCAGGTAATAGGCTCCTTCCGGGTGTTTTTCTGGTTTACCGTTTACGAGGACCTGATCGGGTTTCACGCGGCCATTTGCGGATTCGGCCACGGGGCAGTAACGCGGTCCGTTTGTGGTCTGTACGCGTTTTGTGAGATTTACCGAATACCCACCTGTTCCCATCACGAACCGCTTTTGACTCTCTTGCCGCGTGATGTACTCCAGGTTCGACAATTCATTGTGGGTGTAGTCGCCGTCGTTGTGCGTGATCTCGTGGCCAGGAGGGCACTCCCCGAGGAAGGCATCGGCGACAAGGCTGTGGACCGTGCTCTTCTTCTGGAAGCCGTCGCTGGAAAGAGTGACGTAGATCCGCCCGTTCTTTAGTTTGGTGGGCTGGAGGATCTTGTTGGTTTGGGTGTTGCGGACTTGCCCTAGATCAGAGACTTGGTAGACGCCGTCATATCCGGCAATATCGAGCCATTTTTCGGCCATACCTCACTGCTCCTTGGGGCGGAGAACCTAAAAAAAGTATACCCCGCAGAATCAGTGTAGGTATCACTATATTGCAAGTCATTGATAATAAATAGTATGGCGGAGAGGGAGGGATTCGAACCCTCGGTACAGGTGTTAGCCCGTACAACGGTTTAGCAAACCGCCGCATTCGGCCACTCTGCCACCTCTCCGTGAGCGCGTGAATGCGCTTTGGTCACATGTAGTTTATCACTTCTGCTTCCAACCCAGTTCAGCTTTCAGGTCATCTCTATGATGCTCGTTCTCAGGCCGGTTCGATGTGAAATCGGGGTTTGCAGCTGCCCTTTTACGGTGGGTGCCGTATGTTCCCTATTTCCGCGATCTGGCTAAATGGAGCTACAGTAGTCACCCCTGCCGGCAGGCTGCCGGTGCCTCTCCGCTTGCTGTAACCCGTCCGACTCAAATGACACACCAGAGGTGTAACCGAATGACGCGTGTTTTCAACGGCCGCTCTGATGCAGGTGCGACAATTTTCCGATTGCCAGTCCTTATTTGCCTTGGCATCCTGATTTCGGCCGCTAGTTCCTGCGGCACCAGCAGAACAAACACCCCTCCCCCCGCGCCATCGCAGCCAGGTTATCCGTCTACCCCACCCGTCCCGATTACCTGGTCTCCCTCGTCAAGTCCACTACCAGCTCCGCCCGCTCAGGTGCCGCCGCCGTCAGGCTCCAACGATTTCCCGCTCTCCGTCTCCAGCCCCACAGATGGAGCCACTGTGACGTCGCCCGTGACCGTGGTTGCATCGGCGACCCCTCAGAATCCCATCTTCTTTATGCGTGTCTACGTCGACCAGCTTGCCGTCTACTTCACTTTCACCAGCTCCATTAACACCCAACTCTTCATCGCGCCGGGTCAGCACAAACTCGAGGTCATAGCCGAAGACAAGCAAGGTTACATTTCTGCAACCATCCTGAACGTCACAGTGACTTCACAATCACAAACCACAATCAGCAACATTCAAAGCATGCCTGGATGGCAATCATGTTCCGCTCTCTTTCCGACTGGGTCCGGACGCGACGGACAAATCTGCGCCGCGGGCTTGGGAACTGCGCAGTCGTCACTGACCCAGAATCAGTCGACTCCCGCGATGGACGGCCAATCCGCCAAATTCAGCATGGGAGGATCGACTGCATACTCCAACATGCTCTACTTCAACGCGGTCGCGGGCGGCGATAACCTAAGCCACTTCACTTATGATCTCTACTTCTACATCGACAATCCCAACGCATCGCAAGCTCTGGAATTCGATATCAACCAGACATTTGGCGGCAATCGCTGGGTCTGGGGATCGGAGTGCAACTTCAACGGCTCGGGTAAATGGGATATCTGGAACGACCTCACTGGCTGGCAGCCCACAATCTATGACTGCAAACCTTTCCCGGCCAATACATGGATTCACCTTGTGTGGAACGTTGAGCGCGTCGGCAATCAGGTGCATTACATCAGCCTCCTGGTAGGTGATCAGACTTATAACGTGGATACCTACTATCCCAACCAGCCCAACTGGACGCTGGAAGAAATCGATGTAGCTTTTCAGATGGACGGAAATTACAAGCAGGAGCCCTACAACGTGTGGCTCGACCAGGTGCAGTTAACCGCGAACTAAACCTCTGACCCGAATAGTTGTGACCGCATTTCTGACCGCTCGCAGGTGCTGGTCTCGAATTAATGAAGCAGGCAGGCATTCGAGGGGGAAATGCGAAGTATGTTACGCCGATTCGGCGCCCAACACATCGCCTTGATCGTAGTGATCGTCACTCTGGCCGCTTTTTTGTTGGGGTTTGCTGGATGTCAGGGACTGCCCAGGAACGTGGCTAATTGTGCCGTCACTCCAACCCCGCCAGCAGATCTTACCGTTGTTCCCCCTGCGCCCGAACCGCCGTCCCCGGCTCTCTGCGGCTTCCCGCTGACCATCTCGAGTCCAACGACCGGAGCGAGCGTCAATTCACCGGTCCCGCTTCTGGCTACGGCAACGCCGCCGGATCCCATTTACACGGTTCGAGTGTACGTCGATGGCCAGGCAGTTCTATACACTCCCAATACCACCGTCAACCAGTTGATCTGGATGGCCAACGGTCAGCACACCTTGGAAGTCGTCGCAGAAGACACCGCCGGCTACATCGCGACCTCATCGATTCAGCTCAACGTAATCGGACAAGAACCAGGTGCCTTGAATATTCAGGATCAGAACAGTTGGGTTTCATGCTCGGCCACGATTTCCAACTCAACCTGTGCCGCCGGTCTCGGCACTGCCACTTCAAGTCTTACCCTGCACCAGTCCACGCCATCTTTGGATGGGTCGGCTGCCAGGTTCAGCATCGCCGGAAATCACCCTTATTCGAACGAACTCTATTGGATCCCACTCGGCGGAGGCAACAGGGTTAGCCACTTCACCTTTGACTTATGGTTCTACGTCGATCAGGGTGATGCCCCACAGTCTCTCGAATTCGACGTCAATCAGGCGTTTGGCGGTACGCGTTGGACGTGGGGTTCACAATGCGATTTCAATCAGACCCATCAGTGGAACGTATGGGACCCTCTGCACGAAGTGTGGGTCCCCATTCCGGTACCTTGCAATCACTTTCCCTCGAACACATGGATCCACCTTATCTGGTCGCTCGAGCGTGTCGGAAACCAGGTGCATTACATTACGCTGAGCGTTGCCGACCAAACTTATAACGTCAATACCTACTTCACCGCTCAGCCCAACTGGTATCAGGAGGAAATTGACATCGCCTTCCAGATGGACGGTAACTATAAGCAACAACCTTTCAGCGTCTGGTTAGATGAGGTGAATCTGCTGGCCAACTGACTCTTTGCCGTCACTGTAAATGGTCCAACACGTTCTCTACCGAAAATGTTTTTCCCTCGTAAAGGCAATCGCGGATGCCCGCTGCGCCGCCTGATACTACTCTCGACAAAAGGAGGTTTATGCCGGAACGAGAGACCATCGAACGTGCGCGTGAGGACGCGCGTGAAGGCCAGTCGCCCAGCACCCAAGCCGGCGAATTCGTGCGCGAGGAGGTGCATCACATCCGCGAAGGCAAACATGGCGCAGCCTCTACGAAACAGGCGATTGCTATCGGACTCTCGAAGGCGCGTCGCTCAGGTGTCAAGTTGTCCCCGCCACGCAGAGGTAAAACGTCCGCCGACACCCGCCAGAAAGCCGAGAGCGATTTTCGTAAAGGGCAAAGCCACTCCCGGCGCACTCCTTCCGCCAGGCGGTCAAGGGCCACCTCGAATGCTCAAAAGAGGAAGGGACATTCTGCCGCTTCCCATGCATCTCTCTCCAAACAGGCTCGAACCGCCGCTCGCAATCGAGGATCATCTTTGCGCCGAAGTGCTGCGAGGAAGGCAAGCCGCACGCGTAAGCACGCAAGAGGGTACCAGGAAAGCAATCAATCCATACTCGCAACCCGCAAAGAGCATAGAAAGGCTCAGCCTTGAATATCAACGATTCTTGCCTTGCTTAGTGATTGGCCTTGAAAGGGCGCGGCTTCAGCCGCGCCGTCGAGGTCATTCATAGATGAAGGGCTTCCGCCCTTGAGGTCACCACGCCGGTCTGCGCTTCATTCTTCACAAATCATCTTCTTCGCGGGTATCTACAACATCGATTGTTCTGATTCAAACATTGCCTTTGACTCTCCGAACAAGATAAGTAACGATCACTCTGACTCGGGAAGTAGGCGACGCATACTTGTGTCCGCAGCACCGACCACGTCGACGGTGCTCGGCTGTTCGCCTCCGCAATCGGAAATTTGAACAAAAAACGTGGCAAGCCGCGGAGGGTGAAGTGTGCTTGCAGGGAGCTTTCTTGTTCTCAGGAGGAGTTATGAGCAGGGCCCTTTGCCTTAAGTCCATTGCCGTGTTTCTCTTCGCATCAGTGATCTCTATTTCGACAGCCCACTCGCAGGCCACCACCTCTCTGCGCGGAACTGTCACCGATCCCACCGGCGCGGTGATCCCCGATGCTACGGTGACCATCAAGAATTTCGAGAACGGCTCTTCCCGCAAGATCTCGACCGACGTCAATGGTGAATACAGTTTTCTGCAGGTCGCGCCCGGAGACTACAATCTCGTCGCCGAGAAGCCCGGCTTCGCCATCATCACCAACGCCCACATCAAACTCCTCGTTAACACTCCCGCCACGCTCGATCTTAAAATGTCGCTGAGCGCTGCTGGAGAAGTTGTCAACGTCGCCTCCGAAGCCTCTCAGGTCAACACTACCGACGCCAGCGTCGGCAATCCCTTCAGCGAAGCCCAGGTCCGCCAGTTGCCGCTGCAGACGCGCAACGTCGTGGAACTCCTCAGCCTTCAGCCTGGCGTCACCACGAGTGGCGAAGTCCTCGGATCCCGCCGCGATCAGAACAACATCACCCTCGATGGCGCCGACGTCAACAACAACCAGAACTCCGGTCTCGTGCCCCAAGCAACTGCCACCGGCTTCGGTGGATATCAAGGTTCCAACGCGAACGGCGTCAATAACAACTCCGGATTCAACGCCGTTCTCCCCATTCCGCTCGACTCCGTCCAGGAATTCCGCGTCACCGTCGCCGGCGAAGGCCCCAACCTCGGCCGCTCCTCCGGAGGCCAAGTCTCTCTCCTCACCAAGAGCGGGACCAATCAACTTCACGGCTCTCTCTACGAATACAACCGCAACACCTTCTTCGCCGCCAACTCCTGGTTCAACAACAACGCCGGAGTTCCGCGCACGCCTCTCGTTCGCAATCAATTCGGAGCCTCCGTGAGCGGAAAAATAATCCCCAATCGCATCTTCTATTTCTTCAACTACGAACAGCGCCAGGACGCCAGCGCTGTCCCAGTGGTCCGAGCCGTCCCCTCTGACACTCTCCGTGCAGGAACCTTCCTGTTTTCTTCAGGTGGCCAGACTCAAACGCTGACCTCCCAGGACATCACGAATGTGGACCCGCTCCATTCGGGGCCGAACTCAAGCATCCTGACCGTGCTCCAGCAGTATCCGCGCGGCAACAGTCCTGCTTACGGTGAAGACGGTGGACTCAATTTCAGTGGCTACCGCTTCAACGCGCCCGTCCATCGCAGCGATCACGCTCTCGTCGGAAAGATCGACCTTCACATCGACGGCGCTGGGAAGCACACCGTAAGCCTCCGCAGTACCTTCGCCCGCAACACCGACGATCAGATTCCCGCTCAATTCCCTGGGCAGTTGCCTGCTTCCACTCTGCGCGACAACAGCAAGGGATTCGCCGCGCAATATACCGGAGTCCTCAGTTCGAGTCTCATCAATGTCGTGAACTTCGGATACACGCGCTTCGGGCAGTCCTTTAGCGGACAATCGGGTCCGCTGCTGTTTCAGACCAGCGTCGATCCGCTCTTGAATCCTTATGCCCGTCCATCTTCTCAGGTCCTACCGACCATCAATCTCAGCGATGGCATTACGTGGGTCAAAGGAAAACACACTCTTACCGCCGGCGGCGGATTCAGCATCATTCACGACAACACGAGTTCCTACGCCACCTCCTTCGCACGCTACGGATACGGCTCCACCGAATTGATCGGCCTCGGTGCCGACATTAACAGCGCCATAACCCAGTACACCGGACGACCTCTCGATGACCCAACCTCCGCCGCCAACGGCATGGGCGTCGTCCTCGGCCTGGTCAATGACAACTTCCACACCGACCTCTTCGATCGCCAAGGCAACTACCTGGCCGCCGGAACTCCGCAGGTGCGCTCTTTCATCGAGCACGATTACTCGTTCTACCTGGGCGACACCTTCCGCGTCACTCACTCCCTCACTTTGAACTACGGCCTGCGATACGAAAACTTCCGGCCGCCGTATGAATCTCACGGGCTGCAAGTCACCTCCACCGTTCCGCTCACCAAATATTTCGCCGAGCGCAACGCACTGCAGGCGCAAGGCATCCCTCAGAACCAGATGCCCAATGCCACGCTGCAGTGGGCGCTCAACGGTCCCGTCAATGGCAAACCCACATGGTGGGGTCCTTCGAATCTCAACTTCGCCCCGCGCATCGGAATCGCTTACGCCCCATCGAAGACCAATGGCCTCCTCGCCAAGATCTTCGGAGAACAAGGTGCACTTCGCGTCGGCGCAGCGATGGTCTACGATCGTTTCGGCAGCGACCTCATCACCCAATACGACCAGTACGGATCGATTGGCATGGCCACGTCGGGCAATTTCCCGACTTCTTATAGCTTCTCCACCAGCCCGCGCTACAACGGAGCTGCTCCGGTTCTGACTCCGCCTGCCGCCGAAACTTTTCCCGTGACGCCTCCCAACATCGCCGCCATCGCTGGCGAGTTCATGGGCGTCGCACCCAACCTGAAGCCTCCCTATTCTTATGTGTTCAACGCCAGTTTCGCCCGTGAGCTTCCGGGCAAGATCACCTTCGAGATCGGGTATGCAGGACGCCTCTCTCGCCGCCTCCTCCTTGAGGGCGACGTCTACACTCCTCTCGAGTACTTCAAAGATCCCGGCTCCGGCATCACCTGGGAGCAGAACGCCATGACCGTCCGCAAACTGCACGATGCCGGTCTAACAACAGACGCGGTCAAGAACAACCCAAGTCTCGTGCCCACTCTGCCCTTCGTCGAAAACATGTGGCCTGGCCTCGCCAATCTTGATTTTCCCGGCAGCGCTTCTTCGAACTACTTCAATTGCGTCTACGCCGACTACGGCGGCAGCTATCTTGACTGCCTCCACGCTCTCGACCGCAACACGGCCAGCACCTGGTCGAACACGGCCAACCCCGTTGGCTGCGATCAGATCTCCGCCCACGGCTGTTACACCTTCTTCCCGCTGCAAGGCAGTTCGATGCCCACCTGGATGAATGCCGGCACTGCGGCGTATCACTCACTTACCTTCTCGGTGCGCCGCGGCCTGTCCAGCGGGGCCATCTTCGACTTCAATTACACCTGGTCCCATGCCATTGACGATGGTTCAGCCGCCGAATCCGGCGCCGGACAGCAAGGCGCCGCCATTCAGAACATCTTCAACACCCGCGAATTTCGCGGCTCCTCCGACTTTGACATGCGCCACAACGTCACCGCCAACGTTCTCTATCCCCTGCCCATCGGCCGCGGTCGCACCCTCCTCTCCGGCGCTCACGGATGGCTCGAAGAAATCGTCGGTGGATGGCAGATCAGCAGCCTCGTCCGTTATCACTCCGGCGTGCCCACCACCGTTGGAGGCGAACTCGCCTACAACGCCAACTACTGGCTGAGTTCGCTCGCCATCGCAACCGCCCCGGTTTCCTCCGGTGTCCATACCGACGAGCGGCATAACCCCAGCATGTTCACGAGTACCTCGGTCTCCAACAACTTCGTCGACGAACTCCCCGGACACACCGGAGAGCGCGCCGTCCTTCGCCTTCCCGGAATGTTCCTCAGTGACATGGCAGTCGTAAAGCTCTTCCCACTCCCCTGGGAAGGACAGCGCATCACCTTCCGCGCCGAAGCCTTCAACGTGTTTAACAACGTGAATTACTCGAACCCAAGCCTGAGCCTCCAGGCCCCCGGCACCTTCGGAGAATTCCAGGCCGTAGGCGACCCCCGCGTAATGCAGCTCGCCCTACGCTACGAGTTCTAAATGCTCAAGCCGCGTAGCGGCGAAATGTGAAAGCCCGGCACGGCAGTGCCGGGAAAAGTGAGTACAGAGGAACAAGTCCGCAAAGCGGACGGCACAATCCTCGGCGGTCGCTATTGTTAGGTGCTCGAAATGAGTTCGAAATAATCTCGAATCGCTAGGCCCCCTGTCATCCTGAGCCGCGCTCTTTGCGGCGAAGGACCTATGCAATTCTGCCTGGAAGGGCACCCCACCGCCTACGCCGTCGCAAACACCGGTACTTCCGGCGCCCGCGCACTCCCCGATGCATGTTCCAGATGATGCACCAGCATTGGGATCTGATGTTCATGACATGGCTCCGGCACCGACAGGTCCATCGCCACCTGCGCCCCCGCATCTGAACTCTCTTTCGCCAGCACAATCACCCGGCTGCCCAGGTAGAGCGCTTCCTGCGTGTTATGCGTAACGAACAGCACGGTGACGCCCGTATCGCGCCACAGCTGCCGGATCAGCCGCTGCATATCTTTCCGCGTCCCAGGATCAAGCGCGCTGAAGGCTTCGTCCATCAACAGAATGCGCGGATGCGTCGCCAGCGCCTGCGCAAGTGCCACGCGCTGCTGCATACCTCCGGAAAGCTGGTACGGATACTTCCGCGCGTCGCGTTCATGTAATCCAATCCGGTGTATATAACGCATTGCCTCGTTCCGGATCTCGCGGCGCCGCCGCACGAACCACGGCGTGAACCGGGTGAACATGTTGAACTCGCTCACTTCCGGCCCGAACGCGATGTTGTCCAGAACAGTCTTGTCGGGAAACAGCGAATATTTCTGCGGCACATAGCCGCGTGTTCGATCCGGCTGCTTATGCTCCACGCCGTCGATCAGAATGCGGCCGCCCGCCGGAGACTCAGCGCCAAGAATCATCTTCAGCAGCGTCGACTTCCCGCATCCCGTCTGGCCCAGTACACAGACAAATTCTCCTTCTTCAATTCTTATATCGATATCCGTCAACACAGGTCGCGATGGCGTTCCGTAAGCGACCGACAGATTTTGGATTTCAATCAGCGCCATCGGAATCAAGCCTCCTGAAACCAGGGATGAAGTTTGCGGTTCACCAGCCGCATCGCGAGATCAACCAGGAACAGCAGCAATGCCACCCAAAGCACATACGGAATGATCACGTCCATCCCCATGTGCCGCCGCAGCAGCGCGATCCGGTAAGCCAGTCCGTCGGTCGATGCAATCATCTCTCCCGCGAACAGGAAGAGCATCACCGCTTTCAAATTCAGTCGAATACTATTGAGCACCCGCGGCATGATCTGCCGCAACACCACCCGGTAAGCCACGTCGAAGTCACCCGCCCCGAGAGTGAAGGCTTTCACTACCTGCTCGCTGGGCACTCCTTTTGTCAGGTTGAACGTATCCAGGATGATCGTCGGCGTCACGCCAATCACGATCAGCATGATTTTCGACAGCTCGTCGATCCCGAACACAATGAACAGAATCGGCAGCAGCGATAAAGCGACGATCTTGTCAAAGAACAGGATGAACCGCAGGAAGAAAACTCCGACGTAAGGGAACAGCCCCATGTGCAACCCAAGCAGCACCGCCGGGATCAGCAGCAGGATGCTGTAGATGAATCGTCGCGAAGTCGCGAGTGTGTCCTTCCAAAGCATGCTCGCGAAGAACCGCTGCCGCAACGAAGCGTTTTCGGGCAGTGTGGAATCGTCGTCTTCCGCAGGTTTCGTCGAAGCATCGCTCATGCCGTGAAACATCTGCGTCACAGTCGGCATAATGCGGTCTTCAGGATTGTCCTGGTGCCGCTTCTGTGAGGTGTAGAAGTAGAGCCCGAGGCCGACCGCGAACAGCATCCACGAGAACACAATCGTCGTGACCCGGTTCGGCTTCGCTTGCACGAGTTGGAAACTGATCGACATGAAAGGGTGCCCACTCAAAGGGTGCCCCACTTCTGGCCGGTTTTGCGAGAAGTGGGGATTTTTTCTCCTACAACTTGCTCTCTGCGGCCATCTGCATGTACGCCGTATCGAAACTCAGCCGGACCCGGTCTTGCTTACCTTGCACACTTCCATCCGGATACCGAATCGCAACATCGTCCACCGAACCAATGTTCTTGCCGAGCAATCCGTGGTCAAAGCAGAACTGCCGCACCAGCGCCATCTTCTGTTTCAGATCGCCCGACTTCCCGAACGAAGTGGCCGCTTGCGGCTGGAAAAACATCTTGGTCGTGCTGAGCTGCTCCTTATACGATGCGAGCGTATCGCTCGATCCTTCCGCAATTGCACCGAGAACTTTGTCAGCCGCCGGCGCCTGCGCAGACATCAGGGCCATCATCTCGTACCACGCGCCCGCAAGAGCCATCGCAAACTTTTTTCCAGATCCGTCCGGGCGGTCCAGCACGTCGTTACGCACCACAGTCAGATCAAGAATCTCCCCCGGAATCTGCGACGAGTTGAACAGCGAACTGATCCCTTTTTGTTGCGCAATCTGCGAGACCATCGGCTTCCACGTCACGACAGCAGCAACGCTGGAATCGCTGATGAAAGCCGACTGAATGTCGGAGTCCGACGTATTGATCATCCGCACCTTGCTGATCTGGTCGCGCAAGGAATTCAGTGTGAGCGCGCGGTCAAATAAATATTCCGAAACGGTCTTCTCGACCAGCAGCATCTTCTTCCCGGCAAGATCCTTCATCTGCAGGCCATTGCGCACGAGAAGAGCGTCGTTCCCGTTGGAATAGTCGCCAATCAGAATGACCGTGGTCGGCACGCCCGATGCCGCCGGCATGTCGAGCGCTTCCATGTTGGTCATGGTGCAGGCATCGATGTTCCGCCCCACGAACGCGTCGAGCGATGGAGCATAGTCAAACCGCTGCACTTTGATCGTGATGCCGTATTTGTCAGCCCACTTCTTCAGCAGGCCCGATTTCTGCATGTAGTGATACGGCGTCCATCCCGCATAGATCGACCAGCCCACAGTAAAACTGGGCTTCTGCGCAAAAGCAGGAATTGACAGAAAGATGCAAAGCAGAAAAATACCGCGTCGCATGGTTCTTATGAATCCATCCATGGTGCTTGGATTCTAGCGTTCCCCTGGAACGCGAATCGAAGGCAAATTTTGCATCGCTTCGATTCAAGATTTGGCAACATGCGGAATTTTCAATCGCCAAGATTGAAGATTTCGATGGACGCCAGGTACGCCCGCCACCCGCCGAAGTGCGTGATCTCCTTCGCGCCTGACAGGACGTCGGGCTCACACAAAAAGCATTTCACCGCATCGCCGTTGTCGAGCGTGATTGTGCCAATCCCAAGCGGTGGCGGAATCGCCGCCACGAAACCGCCGAAGCAGTCTTCCGGCATCGCCCACACTTCCACCTCGATTCCCGGTCCGCGGAAGTTCCGGTCGCGAATCAACCCAGGCTTCGGCGGCACACTTCCCGCTAGCGCATAGAGACGATAGTCCGTCGCTGTGCGGCAGATCTTCTGCAAGCGCGCTCCTCGCTCGGTCAACTGCGAATTCAGCGGCTCTCCGCTGAGGTGCGCCCCGACCACCGCGACTTCCACACACCCCGGACACTTTTCAACCAGCGGGGCGATCCCAGCGAGATAACGATGGGCAAGCGCGAGCAGGGCTTCGTCGCAGAACGCAGGACCTATGAAGGAAATCCCAAAGGGCAGTCCATTCGAACGAAAGCCTGCCGGCACCGCGACCGCCGCCAGATCCATCAGGTTGACGAAGTTCGTGTAGTAACCAAGATTGGTATTGAGCTTCACCGGATCGGCAGCAATTTGCTCGTGCGTATAGATCGTTCCAGTCGTAGGGAGAACGAGAACATCCATTTCACCCCACTGTTTCTCAGCTGCCATGCGCAGCTCACGCAGCCGATATTCGCCCTCATACGCATCCACCGCTGACTGCTTGGCAGCCCCGCCAATGATGCCCCGAACCACCGGATCCATTTCCCCGGCGTGATCGGCGAAGAAGTGTTTGATGGCCGCAAGCCGTTCGGCCACCCAGGCTCCCCCGTACAACAACTCTGCACATCGGCGGAAGGGAGTGAAATCGACCTTGATCCTCTCGCCTCCCATCTTTTGCAGCGTTTCGACGGCGTCCCAGTAGAGCTGCTCGGCTTCATCATCTCCGAAGAATTCCAATTGTTCACGCGAGGGCACACCGAATCGAAAATCAGAATAGAGCCAGGGCGCAGCGCCTTCTCCAGAGCGAGGTACGCGCGAAAACGGATCTCCCGGGTCCAACCCCCGAGCTACACGCCAGATTTCATGCGCCTCCGCGCAATTCCCCGCAAAGATCGACACGCAATCGAGACTGCGGCACGCAGGAACCACTCCGCGCGCGCTCAGCAATCCGCGAGTAGGCTTCAATCCGATCAAACCGTTGAAAGCCGCAGGCACACGACCCGATCCCGCGGTATCAGTGCCGAGAGAGAAATCAACCAGTTTCTTCGCAACCGCCACCGCAGAGCCCGAACTCGATCCGCCCGAAATGTAACGCGAATCGAAGACGCTTGAGCAAGCGCCGTAGGGCGTGCGCGTTCCGACCAGCCCGGTCGCGAACTGATCCATGTTTGTCTTTCCGATCAGCAGCGCGCCGGCTTCCTGCAACCGCCGGACAACGCTAGCGGTCTCCTCAGCTTGATAACTGTATGCTGGGCAACCTGCGGTAGTAGTCATCCCTGCGACGTCGAAGTTATCCTTCACCGCAAACGTCTTCCCCGCCAGCGGCCACTCCGGATGAGTCTCGATTTCGCGCGCCCGCTCCAGAGCAATCTCTCTAAGGACAAGGGAAATCCAAACAGGATTGAGAGGTTCGGCGTGCAGGCGATCGTAGAGCGCCACGATCGCCGTTGAGAACTCGCCCGCCTGCCTCACGCTGTCCCCTCAGCCAGCAGCAGTAACGTCTGCCCCGCCCAAACCAGAGCGCCCGCAGCACAGGCCAGGCTGTGAACGATGCCTGCCCTGGGCGCGGTCACTGCAATTTCGGTTTTCATCGCTTCGAGAATCATGAGTTTTTGTCCCGCCTCTACGCGCTGTCCCGCCTCCACCGCGACATTCCACACGCTCGCCGAGATCGGCGAGCGCACCGGCGAACATCCCTCCGGAACATCCGCCTCAGGTGAGGGGGCGGTCGCTTCCGGCGGTTCGATATACTCCGCCTGCCCGGCCGCCGCCCACCGCTCGCGTTCCGCCTCGAATGCCGCCTGCTGATGCGTTTTGAACGCCTCAGCTTCCGTTTTGATCGATTTCAAAAACGCGTGATATTCGCGTAACCGGAACTCCCGCGGCTTGATCCGCAATGGATACCGCCCTCGCGGAAACCCTTCGCGAATCTCCAGCAACTCCTGCGCACTCACCGGATAAAATCTCAACTCGTCAAAGAACCGCAGCAGCCATGGCGTGCCCGCTGGAAACTCCGTAGTCGAATGAGACGTGTTCCACATCTGCACCGTGCGTCCGACGAATTGATATCCCCCCGGCCCTTCCATGCCGTACACACACAGATACGCTCCTCCGATCCCGACGGAATTCTCCGCCGTCCACGTACGCGCGGGATTGTACTTGGTCGTCACCAACCGGTGGCGCGGATCGACAGGCGTCGCCACGGGAGCGCCGAGATACACGTCACCCAGACCCAGTACTAGATAGCTTGCACCGAAAACAATTCGGTACACGTCATCAATCGAGTTGAGCCCGTTGATGCGGCGGATGAACTCGATGTTACTCGGGCACCAGGGCGCATCCGGCCGCACGCTCTGCATGTATTTCCGGATGGCGAGCTGCGTTGCGGGATCATCCCACGACAACGGCAGATGCACTACGCGCGATTCGACAGTGATGTTGTCGAGGTCAGGGATACGGCGCTCGCAGGCATCCAGCGCCTCGAGCAGTTCCTCTCGCCGCAGGCGCGCGTCGTAGTGTATGTGCAGAGAGCGGATGCCCGGAGTAATGTCGATGATCCCGGGAAGATTCGCCGCCCTCAGGCGCTCTTCTAACGCGTGTACTCGAAATCGCAAATTCAGATCAAGCACGTTCGGACCGTACTCAATCAGGAGGTAACGATCCCCGTCAGCGCGGCATACAACCGCCGGCGCGCCATCCATGGCAGGCTTATTGCTAATCACTGCATCTTCTTTAACACTCTCTGGAAGATTGGGGAGAGGGCCCGAGAGCGTTTCTACGCATCGCTCAACTTGCACTCGCAATTCTTCTGACTGCTCCGCCGAAAGGCGCCGGAAGCGTACCAGGTCGCCCGCTTTGAGCTGCCCCATCTTCCAGATTTCGGCCTCGACGATGGTCGCCGGACAAACGAACCCGCCGAGACTCGGGCCGTCCGGGCCAAGAATCACCGGCATGTCACCAGTGAAATCGACGGTCCCGATCGCATACGCATTGTCGTGAATATTGGAAGGATGAAGCCCCGCCTCTCCTCCGTCTTCCCGCGCCCAGCGCGGCTTTGGACCGATCAGCCGCACGCCCGTGCGATCGGAGTTGTAGTGCACTTTCCACGCCGTTGAGAAAAACACCTCAATGTCGTCCGGAGTGAAGAAGTCCGGCGAGCCGTGTGGCCCGTACAAAACTCCCATTTCCCACTCGCGGCCATAATTTGGCGTTGCATTTTCCGAGAGCGTGCGCAGCTCCCGTGGCACTGAGCCTGCACCGCTGAGGTGCAGAACATCTCCGGCATGCAGCACGCGCCCTTGCCCGCCGAATTTTCCCAGGATAAAGGTCGCCCGACTGCCGAGATACAAGGGTGTGTCGATTCCACCCGCAACCGCAAGATAGGCTCGAGCGCCATAATCCTCAGCGCTCTCCAGTTCGAGCACTGAATCCGGTTTCACGAGAACTGCCTGCCATCGCGGCACCGGATCCCCATTCAACCGCGCACCGAAATCCGCACCGGTCAAAGCGATGGTCGCTTCGCACGCAAAACGGAGCGTCGGACCCGTAAGAGTCATTTCCAGTCCGGCAGCGTCAGCGCGATTTCCCACCAGCCGATTGGCCAACCGGAAAGCCAGCGTGTCCATCGGCCCTGAAGGCGGCACGCCCACATGCCAATATCCCAACCGCCCCGGATAGTCCTGGATTGTTGTTTGGGTCCCTGGTTCCACAACATCGATCGCGTGCCTCTGATATCGGAAGCTCTTCAGAAAAGAAGTGGTGAGCCCGCCGGCGGCAAAGTCTTCGCTTTCGCAAATTTGTCGTAGATACGAAAGGTTGGTCTCGATCCCGAAAATCTCAGCTTCTCCGAGCGCTGTACGAAGCTTCTCGATCGCTTCGCCCCGATCTGCTCCACGCACGATCACCTTCGCTAACATCGGATCGTAAAACGGCGAGACCTCAGTTCCGGTGTCCACCCACGTCTCAACGCGCGCGCACTCCGGCCAGCGAACATGCATCAGGCGGCCCGCACTCGGCTGAAAATTCCGAGCGGGATCCTCCGCGTAAACACGCACCTGGATGGAAGATCCCTTAGGCTGGATCTCGAGACTTTCAAGCGCAGGCATGTCGCCGGCCGCGAGTCTCACCATCCACTCAACAAGGTCGACGCCAGTCACTTCCTCCGTAACTCCGTGCTCCACCTGAAGCCGCGTGTTCACTTCAAGAAAATAAAAGTCGCCGCACGAGTTGTCGTAGATGAATTCCACCGTGCCCGCAGACTGATACCGCACCGCCTTCCCCAGCCGTATTGCCGTCTCCAGCAATCTCGCGCGAATGTCGTCCGGCAGCCCAGGCGCGGGAGTCTCTTCGATCACTTTCTGATTGCGCCGCTGAATGGAGCAGTCACGTTCGCCCAATGCAATCACCGATCCCCGCCCATCGCCGAGGAGTTGCACCTCGATGTGCCGCGCGGCAGTAACGAAACGCTCAAGATACAAGTTGCTGCTTCCAAAGCTAGCCTGACTTTGCCGCGAGACCCCCTCATAAGCGTCTCGCAATTCTTCCGCAGATGCGCACAACCGCATTCCGATCCCGCCCCCACCCGCCGTGCTCTTCAGCATCGTCGGATATCCCACGCCTTCGGCCGCCTTGAGAGCCGCATCGACGTCCTTCAGCACGCCGGTGCCCGGCAACATCGGCACGCCGTTCTCCGCCGCAATTTCCCGCGCCGTATGCTTGAGTCCGAAATCCCGCATCTGCCGCGGAGTTGGCCCAATAAACACAATCCCATGCTCAGCGCAGGCTTCCGCAAATTTCGCATTCTCGCTAAGGAAGCCATACCCAGGATGAATCGCCTCAGCTCTGGTCTCCCTGGCTGCTTTCAGAATTGCCGGAATGGAAAGATAGCTTTGCGCCGCAGGAGGCGGACCGATGCACACCGTTTCGTCCGCCTGCTCCACGTGAAGAGAATGACGATCCGCTTCGGAATAAACCGCAACCGAACCGACGCCCATTTTTCGGAGAGTCCGAATCACCCGGCACGCAATGGCGCCTCGATTCGCGATGAGAACTCTGCGGAACATTATGGCTCCGCGGCCCAGATCATCACTTCCACCGGTGTGGGATTGTACGCATTGCACGGATTGTTCAACTGCGGGCAATTGCTGATCAGCGCCAGCACGTCGGTTTCAGCTCGCATCTCGACGTACTTGCCCGGGTCCGAAATGCCATCTTCAAATGTCAGCTTGCCTTCCGGCGTGACCGGCACGTTCATAAAGAAATTAATGTTGCTGGTGATATCCCGCTTCGACATGCCGTGATCCCACTCAGTCACGGCTTTCAGAAAGCTGGTGCGGCACGCATGCATGTGGCGCTTCTCGATCGCATAGCGAACCATGTTGCTTTCGTTCGCGCATGCCCCGCCCAGCGTGTCATGACGCCCGCAGGTATCGGCAACGATCGTCAGCAAGACAGTCCCCGCCGTCGACATCAGCTTCATCCCGGTAGTCAGATAGATATTGCGTTGATGTTGAATCGTGTCCTGCGCGCTGTAGCGGTCGGAGTAATCGTGCGCGTTATAGAAGAGCGTGTCGACCGCCTGATTGCCATGCAGATCGACGATACGGAAATATTGTCCCTGCTTGATCTCGTAGATCCACGGGTCACCCGCGTTGATCACATGCCGGTAGATCGCCGCTTCCGGACGCAGTTTGCTCTCAACTAGATTCTTGCCGGTCGCAATCGTGGCGCTCATCGACGCCTCCTCACATGAAATATCGCTCGGTCAGGGTGAAGCCTCGCCCGTTTTCAGGCCGCGAAACCCGGCACAGATCGTCCATCGCCGGAGTCGCTACCTGGCGAATCGAAACCTGTACCGGCTTCGGCTGATACTTCGGATTCGGGTCGAGCGGATGCTGGCAAGTATTGAGAATGACCAGCACATTCATCTCGGCGCGGAGATCAATAGAGTCCCCAGCCTTCGAATTTCCCGGCGCGAAGCTCATCGTTCCATCGTCCGACACATCCACACGGCTGAAGAGATTCACGTTTGCCACCAGGTCGCGAGGCCCGAGTCCCCACTTGCCAAGTTCCACCAGGAAACTGTCCCGCCCATTCTTGTGATAGTCGTTAAGATCTTTTTGATAGCTGGACGGTCCATACTTCGCTTCGACTAACTTCCGGTTCGAGGTCCCACCAATCGGATCGTGCCACCCCACCGTGTCCGACATGACCGAGAGCAGAATGCGCCCCATATCCGAATACAAGACGAACCCCGAGGTCAGCCGCGCGATGTGCTGCGCCTTTAGCGTGTCGGGCATGTTGTAGCGCTCCGTCGGGCATTCGAAGTTGTAGAAGATTCCGCCAACGTTGGCGCCGCCTTCGAGGTCAGTCACGCGTAGCGCCGTACCGCGCTTCAATACATGCGACCACGAAGCTCCCGGCTGAATAGTCTCTTCCCAAAGAACAGTCTGGTTCATCGGACACCTACCCCTGAATGGTTTGAAATGGAGTACAGAAAAGGACAGAGCTATCGCTCAGCAGGCGGACCGCAGCAGACGAGCATGCGGGTCAGGCGAAGATAGACGTCGAGCGTAATGTTTGCTCGCGGCCGTCGCCCTGATGAATCACACATGCGGCGTAGTCTTTCACACCGCTATCAGCAATTCCAATCACTAATTCAACTGGGAGCTATCTCTTTCTTCGATGATCGCTCCCAGGTCGAGTGTAGATCGGGTGCCCCACTTCTGGCCGGTTTTGCCAGAAGTGGGATTTCTTTCGACCTCAGTGTAGCGTTATCTCCTTGCGCAGTGGTAGATCTTGCGACGAGCCTCCTACCATCATGGAGTAGGACCCAGGAACCACCTTCGAGCAATGCGTTCTTTCGTCATAAATGCTAAGCCGTTCGCGGCTAACGGAGATGGAAACTTGTTGGATCCGCCCGGAGCGAGATCCACCGTTTCTCTCCGCGTTCTCTGCGGTCCGTCAGCGAATTCTGCGGTCAAGCCTTTGCAGTTCTCGCGAAACGCCAAACCGCAGACAACCCCGAGTCAAAAATCCACCGCCGAAGAGAACTGTACATACGCTAAGAAAATAGACTTCGCGGGTGCCCACCCTTATAGCGCGAGCTGGCCAAGCTATTTCCTAAGTCGAAGCCTAGCGGTTGAGTCGACTTTCCCACGCCTGTGGCATTTCGATAAACGACCGATCGAGTGCAGAAATCGAACAGCAACCAAGCAGCCGCAAAGTCCGCTCCACATCGCCCTTCAGAATCTCCAGCGCCCGCCGGACACCCGGCTTTCCGGCAGCCGCAAGCCCGTATGCGTAACCGCGCCCGATAAGAACAGCCCGCGCCCCAAGGCAAATCGCTTTTACAATGTCGCTGCCCCGCCGGATGCCGCCATCCATCAGCACTTCGATCTGCCCCTTCGCCGCCGCGACCACCTCAGGAAGCGCCCGCAGCGTCGATGACACCGAATCCAGCTGGCGCCCGCCGTGGTTCGACACAACCACCGCCGCCGCGCCTTCGTCGATCGCCCGCCGCGCATCGTCGCCGATCAGAATTCCCTTCACGATGATCGGTCCCGACCAGTGCTCTCGAATCCACTTCAGGTCGGCCCAGGTAACCGTGGATTCTGACAATGCCGCTCCAACGTCCAGCAGTTCCATCGGACCTTTACCCGGGATCACGATGTTCTGCAGCTTGGGAACGCCGCCATCCCGCAAAAACGAAATCACCCAACCTGGATGCGCCAGAATGTCTGGCAAAAAGGGAATCTTCGCGAACGGAGAACCGCCCAGCAGCTCTTTCATCCCATTGCGCGGATCGCGTTCCCGCATTCCTGCAACCGGAGTATCGACTGTCATCACCAGCGCCGAGAACCCCGCCTTGCGCGCCCGCTCCAGCGCCGCCTCGGCAGCTCCGCGTCCACCCAACAGATACAGCTGATACCATGCCGGACCGTTGGTCGCTGCCTTCACATCTTCGAGCCTGTGCCCGGAGATGGTCGACAATATATATCCCGTGCCAAACTCCCCGGCGACACCGGCCGCCGCAACTTCACCTTCAGGATGCATCAGCCGGCTGTACCCAACCGGCGCCAGCATAAACGGAAGCGACAACTCATGCCCCACCACGTTCGTCGACAGCTTGCACTCAGAAACCGACACCGCTCCCCGCGGACGGAAGGTTACGTCACGAAACGCTCGACAATTTTCGTTGAGGGTTAGTTCAGATTCGGCGCCGCCATCCAGATAATCGAAAACTGACTTGGGAACTCGCCGTTGCGCCATCTGGCGAAGGTCTTCGATGTTCACTATCTTCGACGAGCTTAGAGATCGCGCTTGAGCCGTCATCTCGTATCGCGTGGGCACCGTGCTGAGCAGCAGGGTAAGCTACTCCCGCGCAATTGTCGAACTGCCGTTCACGAAATTTCGCAACGCCAAACAGTCCGCGCCACGCCAAACAAACCAGCGCGCATATCTCTTATCTGACAGCGATCTGTCTCACAGGCCCAGGACTCTCATCCGCAATCGCGAGAAGCCCGTCGACATCTTTAATCACGACCCCGCGGTTTTCCGGATAGATCAATCCCATCTCCGTCCACTTGCACAGCAGGCGGCTCACTGTGAACAGCGTCGTTCCTGTCATCTGCCCCAGTTCTTCGCAGGTAAACGTGATGGGTGCATTCGGGCCCTCGCAGCCCTCCTGCTCCGCCAGCCACACCAGGGTTCGAGCCAACCGAGATGGCACACGCAGCGTGGCCATCTCGCAAAAGCACTCCTGCAATATGTGCAACTTGTCACTCATGATCTGCAGCGCATCCGTTGCAGTGCCGGATAGCGCGCGCATAGCCAGCTCAGCACCTGGCACGCTTCCAGCGCCCGAATTGTGGATGAATGGCTCTCTCCTGGCAACATCCCCAGGCCGCCAATCACTTCGCCACTCCCCTGTACCCGTAGAATTGCCTCATCGCCGGTGTGGCTGACTTGGCTGACTTTCACCCGTCCCCACATCACCATCAATACCGCTCGGCCCTCATCCCCCTCATGCACGATAAGCTGACGGCCCGCGTATTGCCGCCGCGCCCCGCTCGAGACAATTTCCTGGCATTCAGCCTTTGAGAGATCCTTGAAAATGGCAGCCGATTGCCACGGGCTCTCCGTCGCGACCGTATCTATTTCCGACCCAGCCCCTGAAACGGCTGCGTCAATGGCCGGGGTCGATTCCAGCAGACGATCATTCAGATCTTTTGAAGTGATTCGACGGTAGCCTGGGCGAAAATCGGCTTCCGTGACAATCTTGAGGGCGTTGCCCATCTGAACACCTCCTGGCCTGCACCCCTTTTCGAATCGGGGATCGCACGTGCGCTGAGTTGTACTGCAAAGGCGCAATGATCTCTACCGGTGGCGGACCAGCAGCCACTCCTTGGGTGCATCACTTAAAAAAGCAGGGGGAGAACAATCAGAAAATGCGTTTTCCGAGCAAAACGCGGGATACCCGAATACGGTGGAACGAGTCGCAGGCGCTTGTGAATTCGTCTGCTCCCTAACTGAAAATACCTGTTCTTTGTTCCTGACTCTGTGTTCCCCGTCACAAGCAGGCGTGAGCACGCTCACGAGGTGTGCGCGAGTCCGCTGTCACGCCCTCAGATTCCGCGATCCCAACCGTTTCTCTCCGGGTCCTCTGCGGTCTGTCTCAGCGCACTCTGCGGTTAAGCTCTAACAGTTCTCGCGAAAACGCTGGACCGCAGAGAACTCTGCCTACGTTCAAAAAACTTCGCGCGTGCCCCACCCCTTGTCGCGTTTTGTGCGACAGGATGGGGATTTTGATTTTTGCGGACTCGCGATTGTGGCTCTCGTCGACGAAGATATCGACTGTGCGACGCGAATACCAGCTTCTAGAAATTCACCGGCAGCTTCACCACTCTTTTCTGGATCGCCCACATTACCAGCTCTGCCTTATTGTGAATTCCCAGCTTGCGCATCAAATTGAATTTGTGCGCGTCCACCGTCTTGATGCTCAATCCCAGAATACCGGCTACCGACCGCACCGTACGGCCCTCCGCCAGCAACTTCAACACCTCGTGCTCTCGGGCCGTCAACGTCCGCTTTCCCGATGCCAGCGCTTCGATCGGCAACTCGCTCACAGCATCAGTGGCAACGAAAGGCGCACCTGTCGCGCCCCTCACCATCGTCACCAACTCGTCTGCAGAAGTCCGCCGCACCGCACATTTAGCGCTGCCCGAAGCAGTCGGCCACGCCTCATCCTGATTAAGACTCGGCAAAAAAACAATCCTGCTGGTTGGGGATTCCTCGAGAATCATCTGTTCCGCTCGCGCCGGAGCGCATCCGAACAGCGCGACGTCTGCGACCACTGCCTCGGGCCGGTGCTCCAGAATCTGTCGCAACGCCTCAGCGCCATTTTCCGCCTCGGCCACGATATCCAGATCTGGTTCGTCTTCCAGCAACCGCCGCAATCCCTGCCGCACCAAGACAAGCTCATGCGCCAGAACGCAACGAATCGTCTTATAGTCTCGGATCTGTGCGTGGGGGCACACAGTTCCTCCTACCTGGTCGGCAAAACTTGGAGTAGCGCAGTCCATTTTGATGACCGCGCCGAATACCGACGTCAATCCGACTATTGTACCGCTCTCGCAGCGTTCTCTGCCGATTTTCTCTGTCTGTCGTAGGGTTTTCTTAGCGTCCTCTGCGGCCTTTCCCCGCGTTCTCCGCGGTTAAGAACCGGTTTCCTTGCAAACCCGTGAAAACCGCGATCCCCCCGGACTTCCGCTCTAATCCTGTACAATCAAAAATTTAAATGTTGCGCTACTTCACCGCCGGAGAATCCCATGGAGAGGCCCTAATCGCCTTCCTCTCCGGCGTCCCCGCCGGCCTGAAAATCGATCAGCCATTCCTCGACCGTGAACTCTGGCGTCGCCAGCAAGGATACGGCCGCGGCGGCCGCATGAAGATCGAGACCGACACCGCCCACATCCTCTCCGGCGTCCGGCATGGCATCACCATCGGCTCGCCAATCTCTCTACAGATCGCCAACCGCGATTGGAAAAACTGGCAGGAATCCCTCCCCGTCGCCGACGGCGATCCCGCCAAACACAAGCGCGTCGCCTCGCCCCGTCCCGGACACGCCGACCTCGCCGGCGCCCTCAAATACAACTTCCCCGAAGCTCGCTACATCCTCGAGCGCGCCTCCGCCCGCGAATCTGCCGCCCGCGTCGCCATCGGCGCCATCGCAAAACTCTTCTTGCGTGATCTGGGTATCGAGGTCCTCAGTCACGTCGTCAGCACGGGCAGTGTCACCGGGACTGACCAAGTCTCCTGGGAGAAAGTCCGTGCTCTTCAAAATCAGCAGGACGTTCTCCTCAACTGCGCCGATCCCGAGATCGAGCAGCGCATGAAAGAAGAGGTCGACAAAGTTCTCCGCACTGGAGATTCTCTGGGCGGCATCTTCGAAGTCGTAGCCCATGGCGCGCC
>DATMOO010000290.1:0-11765 GCA_035568275.1 Candidatus Sulfotelmatobacter sp. | reverse complement strand
CCAAGCCAATGAGATGCCGCTGGATTCTGGCACAGCCACGATTCAGTAAAGTATTTGGCACAGTTTTGGCACAGTGAGACCGAAAATGACGACTCGGATTAGGAGTAAAGTTGGGAAGTGCTTTAGAATGAATAAAGCAGTCATTGTCGGGGCGTAGCGCAGCCTGGTAGCGCGCCTGCCTTGGGCGCAGGAGGCCTCCGGTTCAAATCCGGACGCCCCGACCACTAACTTACTGAACTAACTGACTTTCCGTTTCCGCAATACTTCCGCAACTCTCCAACTTGGGAACATTTGGGAACAATTGCTCTTCGAGCAAGTTCACAGCGTCTCTTTGTGCACTACCACTGGCGTGTGTATAGATGTCCAGCGTTGTCGCCATGTGTGAATGTCCAAGCTGAGCCTGTGCAACCTTCAAAGGAGTTCCTTGCGAATGCAACAATGTGCCGTGCGTGTGACGGAGGGTATGCCAATCGATTCGTTGGAGACCAGCTCTCTTGCACGCGGTTCGTAGTGCCTTTTTTCTGAGATTATCCGCCGCGAGCGGAAGGCCTTGGCTCTTAGAGAATACC
Source organism: Candidatus Sulfotelmatobacter sp. (assembly GCA_035568275.1). Lineage (GTDB taxonomy): Bacteria > Acidobacteriota > Terriglobia > Terriglobales > Acidobacteriaceae > Sulfotelmatobacter. The sequence continues at coordinate 11,196 of DATMOO010000290.1, read as the reverse complement.
AATGCCTCTTGAGAGTTTTCTGTCGAACGCGAATAGAGGCCTTCCAGTTCACGCACAACCGCGGCAGCCAATGGAACTCCACGTCGGCTTGCGCGTGTTTTCGGTGAACCGAAGTGCCCTTTGTAGCAAGTCTCTGCCACGCGCAATGTCCCACGAAGCAGATCGATTCGTCCCCAGCGCAACGCGAGGATTTCACCGATCCGCAGGCCGGTCATTGTCGCAAGAATAATGATCATGCGGAGAGGTTCGTTACTCGCAGCTATGAGTCGTCGAACTTCTTCTGCCGTAAAAAACCTGTGAGGACGCTTCAACGTCCTTTCTGGCATCTTGACACCGCGCACTGGATTATTCAGGACGTAGTCCCAATTGACAGCCGTTCCCATCACTTTGCTGAGGAGATGTCGCAGATGGTTGGTGGTCTCCCATGCGAATCCTTGTTTGAGTTTCTCCAAAAGGTAGTGCTGAACTTCAACTCTGGAGATATCGCACAGGCGATGTCCACCAAACCGTGGGATCAAGTGTTTGCGGAGCAGGAGTGAATAAATCTCCCGCGTCGCATACTTGAGTGTTGGCAATACACCGGGTTCAAAGCAGTCTGCGATGAATTGCGAAAACAGCATCGTGCCTTCCCGACGGTACTGCCCTTGGTTAACGGGGTTGAGATGAGCGTCTAATAGTCTGCGAGCTTCACGACGGCCCGCGATTTCGCTCACAGGACCGAGCACAACCGAGCGCATCACCCGGTCGGCTGATCCATCAGCGAGAATCACGTCTTCCCTCCATCGTGCGACCCATACTTTCCGACGCTTACCGCGAACGAACAAACAACCATTCTGATATTGGCTACGAGCCATCCTTTTCCTCTCCATTCTGAGGTTGGCTCGTCTGCCTTTTCCTATGTCACTTCTGAGTGTAGCGCCGGTGTCAAGCGGCACGGTGGCCTCCGCGTTGACTTTCCACCCATGCGTGAATCTCTTCTTCACGAAAGCGCCAATATTTGCCTAAGCGGATACCGGGCAGGCGCTCTATCGAACGCTTTCGCGTCCTTCCATAGACCCAAGAAACCGGAACATGCAATAGATCGGCTACTTGCTGGATCGTTAAAAGCTTTTCGTTATCTCTTTCCACTGTGGCCCCATTGCGCCTCCTCAAAAATGCGTTTGATTCCGAATAGTCTTCCGCTCCACTGGAGGCCGGCTGTGAACGCCCACTCATGCGTTTCATCGGACGCGAGGCATGCCGTCTTGACGACGCTGTGTTCTCGCGAGTGTCGAGTTGTGTTGGTGCGTCCTTCATTGTGTTACGCGGTCTCTTTGAGTCCGCCTCCCTTGAGTTCGTGAATCTTTCCGTCGCTGGGCCGTTGGCCTAGCCAAGCTTTGAATTCGTCATCGCGTTTGAACAGGACTCTCAGAGCTTCCGTGATGACGTATGAGGGAGTGGAGTCGATGAATTTTGCATATTGGTCGAGCTGCGTTTTGACCGACTCCTCGACTCGAGCCTGAATCGTCACTGACTTCGGTTGTTTGGGTGGTGCCTTGATAATTGCCATCTTGCTCTTCATTTCCTCCTATGCGCTTTGTCTTACGCCCGGTATTACGAATCGCATTCTCCGATTCCTGCACGCGGCCAAAACGGTCACGCTTCCTGCGTGACGGGCGGGAGCGACCCCACTTTGGTTTGGGCGGCTGAAAGCCGTCAAAAGTGGGGTCGCTCCCGCCCAGTCCGGTGTTTTGTGCGCGTCCAAATTCATCATTGCGTTTAGAACAATTTCCAAGTCGTCTATGACTTACATGGTCCGAAGAGTGAACCCAATGGTGAAAGTGAGGGTGAACTGCGTCGTTCGGGTCCCGTTCACTGTCATTCCCAAATCTGGTCGGCAGGAGCGGGGTTGTCCCCGCGACGCGATACGGGAAACCTGTATCGGTCGTGCCTCGCTCCCGCCGTCGGGTGGTGAAGTGGGTTAGAAAGTGAAATCTGTAATGTGCTTGTGCTTCTGGATAGCGAGGCATTTATCCCCCTACATACCTATTCAGTGTAGGAAAAGCAAAATGTGTCGCTTGAAGACGACAATATTTCAAGAAAGGTAGTTCGTTATGGGGGCCTGTAAGGAACATTTCGTGCGCGGCTCATTGGCAAGATTGCTACGGGCGGCGCTACATGGGACAAACTGCTGTCTAGGCCACGCGGCAACTGGGCGGGAGCGACCCCAAGAACTCTTGGGCGGTGCAAAGCCGAAAAAGTGGGGCGCTCCTGCCCAGGTTGGTGATTTTTTCCCGGGCCTTTTCAAGGCCGCATCTATTTATCTCGCGTGCCTTCATTATCATGGGAACACCTGAAGGTGCAGAACCTAGTGCAGTCGAGATTGCAGAAGGTAATTCTTGCTTTCTTCACCTTCACGGTGGTGGCACTGCGCTCCTAGCGATCTCCAGTCAAAGAGAAATACCGCGGCGCGAAACCGGGAATCCTGAATTCACGCACAGAAACTCGGGCCTTTGCCTCTGACAAATGCTACGGAGAGATGGAAAAATGGGCGACGAACCAGCGAAAGCGCCTGATGTTTTCAAGCGAAAATCTTCTGGTGACGGGTTGTGGGGCAGTTCAGGCAAAGACGCGAGGTTTCTCAACAAACTTTGCCGTCTATTGGGTAAGGCCAAAGAAGAAGATCGCAAGCTTATTTTGTACACGCTTCAGAAAATGGCGCGTTAGCAGCTCGAAACTTTACCAGATGAATCACTGAGAAGCACTAGCAGGCAGTGTCCCAGCTTTGGAAGACTCTGAACAGCCAATTATTCTGGCCTCCCGTATCAATCCTTCGTCGTCACTGACAACCGCATAAGAGCATCCTTTATCAGATTTACTGGTAAGAGCTATCGAGTAGGATTTTTTGTCCTGAGACACCATCAGGCAGAGTCGCCATCCCGACACAATTTCCGTTGGAGCGCCGAAATTGAAGTCTTTCAATCTTGGGCTGCTGCGCGAGAATTCGTCAATTGCTTTCTTGAATCCCTGGCTCGCAACAAGAGCATCCCATTCCGCGAATGACCCACCCTCTGTATCTCTGTACGTCATCTGGGCTGTGTTGATTACGCGAACTAGATTCACAAGCAATCTTTTTTCTTGCATATCCGGCCCGTGCATCTCCGAAGGCCGAACCTGACCGAGATTAGGAATTCCACCAACCATCAAGTATGAAACCAGCAGTAAACTAGCCAATATGAACCTAAAATGCATGTAAACCTCCTAGTCTTTGACTCTAGGCCTGGCTGGGCTTTATCCCAGCCAAGGCAACGTCCGTTATTCAATCTCGTTTCACACGCACTCTACGTGCCATCTTCACACAGTCCAACCAACTGTCGGAAATCTCTTTCCGCTTCGACGGGGCTTTCATATTTGCCATCCTCATAGCTCTTCTTTATAACGTCCAATATCCGCTCGATGGCACGACGACTGACAGGGTCCTTGCCAATTTTAAGTTGGCTCGCTAGACGGTCGAGGAATTCTGTGCTCACGCTAATCACTCACTGCAAACGGGCCGCTAACAATAGGCCCAGGTATGAGCGGAATCAACTTGTTCTGGCAAGTGATGCAGGAAATCGAATTGTTGCTGGTATCGGGTGTCAATCCGACGTGAAGAAGCATCTCCGTGCCGCACTTCGGGCACCGAATCTGCATACAGACGTGTGAATTATTCCCGCTGGGGTCCGAACATGTCCCAGACATAGAATCCTCGGAGGGCTTGCTAACTATGATGCCAGAACCGTTCGATGCGTTCCACTAGTGCCCAGGCGAGATTGTGGCAGCCATCGGTATGCCATGGCTGGCGAGTCAGAAACGGAACCTGGCAACTCAAGTTGGGAGTGCGTCTTTGCGAGCGGATGCAACCGAATCTGCTCTTTGTGGCCACTTATCACTGATCGCTTTGGCAGGACTGTTGGCAAACCTGATCTTTCACGCGCCGTGGGCAGACCCGATCGCGGCCTTGGCCCTGGTGCCGCTCATCGCGAGGGAAGGATGGGAAGCTATCCAAGCATCGCGCCACTGCTGTAACTGATCCTCGATTTGAGCCGCCAGGCAACAACTCCCCGATGGTCGGCAACCCGGAAGTACTCGTCGGACTCGACTCGCCTACACGGCTTCTGGTCCCGCAAAGTGTTCAATCCAAAATTGTCTCATTCCAGGGGGCTACTCCAGATACTTAAACTAGATAGAACGTCTGCCTGGACTGAGGAGCTCCATTAGTTCGGTAGCGCCCCTGCGTGGGAGGCAGGCGCTCGACCGGATCCACATGAGTTACGAAGTAAGCCGTTGAAACACCGCTCTTTTTCGAACCAGTCTGGCTCTGTCTTTGAGTCGATTCCCGTGAAGTTATTTCAGGCCTAACTCTTACGCGCGTAAACTAAAGCCCGCTCCGTTTTCCATCATTTTCCAATTACTAGGACTGTTGTTTCAGTTAAGTGCCGCCAGTTCAGCGTGTTAGGGTTTGCTAGAGGAAGCTTGGGAAGCTCCCGTTCTGCCATTGAACTACGCCCGCTCGCTAGTTTCCGATTGTATTTCAGTCGTCAGCCGCATGTACAGCGGCGGTTTGGTTATTCCGCATCAGTCTTAGCGATTCATTTACCGGTTCCTGTCAAGCTGACGGACTGTGGGCTGGTGACCGCACTATCGCTAACGGACAACATTCCCGAACGGGTCCCCGTGGCGGAAGGCTTAAATTTGATGCTGATGGTACAACTCGCGCCTGCATTCAGGGTGGTTCCGCAAGTTGTAGCGGATTGCAGGAACTCCGCGACATTTGCGTTGCTGATGCTGATCCCTGTCAACGTCGTGGCAAGGTTATTCTTCAAGGTTATCACCTGCGCGGCGCTCGTCGTGCCTACCGTTTGCGCCGCAAACGTCAGCGTTGCCGGAGTAACCGCAACAGGAACCAGCCCTGTTCCCGTTAGTGCCAAGGACTGCGGGCTGTTCGATGCGCCGTCCGTAATTTGCACTGTGACGGAGTATGCAGTAGCCGTCGCGGGAGAAAAGGTGTAGCTGATCGTGCAGGAAGAATGTCCGTTTAAGCTTGTGGCGCATGTCGTTGCCGACTGATTGAAGTTTGCTCCCGGAGAACCCAAAGAGGTAAAGGCAACTGCAGAGCTGGTGTTGTTGGTGATCGTTACGCTCTTGGCGCCACTCGTGGTGCCGATAGCTTGATTCCCGAACGCTAGAGTCGTGGCGGAAAGAGTGAACTGGGCTACACCTGTGCCAGTCAAACTCACTGTTTGCGGGCTGTTCCCCGCGGAGTCCATTAAGGTGAGCGTTCCGCCTTCCGCGGTTGCAATGGTCGGTGTATAGGTAACACTAACGGCGCATGAAGCGTGGGCACCGATGCTAGCGCCGCACGTTGTCGCCGATTGAGCGAAATCATTCGAATTGCCAACTGTTGTCGCTACAACAATGCTTGCAAAGGTGAGTGCCACGCTGTTGTTGTTTGTGACCATAACAGTCTTTGCCACGCTGGTGCTGTTGATCCCTTGGTTTCCGAAGACCATTGTGGCCACGGAAAGTGTCACTGGCTGCAAACCGGTGCCGGTGAGATTTACTGTTTGCGGACTGTTGCTGGCACTGTCCGCAATCGAAAGCGTTGCGGTCATTACACCTGTGGTTGCCGGGGTGAAGGTCACGCTGATCGTGCACGAGGAGTGCCCTGCGAGTGATGCAGCACAAGTTGTGCCGGAAACCGCAAAAGCGCTGGCATTTGTTCCGGAGATTGTGTTCCCTGACAAACTGATCGAAGTACTTGTGTTATTGGTAAGTGTCACTGCCTTGGGAGCGCTGGTGTTTGAGAGGCCTTGATTGCCAAAGGCGAGTGTGACTGGAGCGACGGTTGCCTGCGCGACTCCAGTTCCTGTCAGTGACACCGACTGCGGGCTGTTCGCGGCAAAGTCAGTAATGGTCAGTGTCGCCGACTCTGGAGCGGCAGCGGAAGGCGTGAACGTAATGCTGATTGTGCAGCTAGCCTTCGAAGCAAGAGATGCGCCGCACGTTGTTGCGGACTTTGCGAAGTCAGTAGAATTAGCGCCGCTGATTACGGTCGATGAAATGGTGACAGCGACGGAGCTATTGTTCGTCAGCGTTACTGTCTTCGCGGCGCTGGTGCTTCCGACACCTTGATTGCCAAAAGCGAGCGGAGAAGGCGTGGCCGTGAAAGGAAGTATCCCGGTGCCGATTAACGCCACAGAATGTGGACTACCGGAGGAGTTGTCCGTCACTGTGATGGATGCGGCTTTAGCTCCTGCGGTAACCGGTGCAAATTTTACGGAAATGGTGCACGAGCCTCCTGCTGCAACGGTTGCGCCGCACGTATTGGTTTGCGTGAATTCGGCTGCATTGGCACCCGCTGATTGAATGCTAGAAATCGTCAAGGTTCCTGAGCCAGGGTTCGTAAGCGTGATCGTTTTTGCCGCGCTGGTGATATTGATGACCTGATTCCCGAAGGCCAGGCTCGCCGGGGCCAGCGTGCTGCTGGGCAAAGTCCCGGTGCCAGAGAGCGCCAGAGTCTGCGGACTGCCTGCTGCATTGTCTACGATCGAGACACTGGCCGAGCGCGTTCCCGTCGCAGTGGGCTGGAACTTCAGGTTGATCGTGCAGTTGGCACCGGCAGCTAGAACGCTCGGCGAAACTGGACAGCTCGTGGTTTCGATGAAATCCCCCGGATTCGCACCTGCCAATCCCAGCGCTGAAATGGTCAAAGGACCAGTGCCGGTGTTAGTTAGGGTCACGGTCTGAGCGCTACTGCTCGTTCCTACATTTTGATTGGCAAACGTCAAGCTGTTCCCGGAGAGTGAAACCACCGGGAACAGTGAGGACAGTGTCGTCGATCCGCAAACGGAACCGTCGCAGGCCGTGATCGTCGCTGTGCCTCCGGAAAGCGTGATCGCGGTGCCTTGGTTGGTCGTGTCGTTCGTGATGCTGGCGACAGTTTGATTCGATGAATTCCAGACTACCGATGCAAGGGTCTGGGTACTGCTATTGGTGAAGGTGCCTGTGGCTGTGAACTTCTGGGACGCGCCCGTCATTAGCGTTGGATTTGCCGGAGCCACGGCAATAGAAACAAGATTTGTCAGATTGACTGACGGCGGCACGTACAATTCACCGTTCGGCACATTCACCTGACTTGCCGTCAAACCACCCGTCATGAGCACCTGTCCGTTGGTCAATAGCGTGGCTTGCTGCGACACGCGCGGAGTCGTCAGTCCCGCCGCGACTGAAAATGTTTGTACAGACGGGTCATAAAGCTCGGCCTGGTTGAGCGAATAACTCGCATTATTGGCCCCACCCGCGAGCAAAACCATCCCGTTTGTGAGAAGTGTGGAACTATGACCGTAAAGGGCGGTACTTAGGTTGCCCGAAGTAGTAGTGAATGTCCCTGTCGTCGGATTGTAAAGCTCGGCGCTGGAAAGTTGATAGGGCGAGCTTGCATAGACGTAGCCACCGGTATACAGAACGGTTCCGTCGTTTAACAACGTCGCGGCAGGATAGGATCGGGCGGTATTCAAGCTTCCAGTGGCTGAAAAAGCCTGCGCGACCGGATCGTACAGTTCGGCTTCCGCCAACGAACCGCTGGCCGCATTGTAGCCGGCGACAATCAATACTCTTCCGTTGTTCAACAGTGTTGCTGTGTGTCCGTAATGAGGAACAACCAAGCTTCCGGTCGAACTAAAGGTTCCCGACACAGGGTCATAGAGTTGCGCGTCAGCGAGATAACCGTTTGCGGGATTGTAGCCGCCCGCAATTAGAACCTTCCCGTTATTCAAAAGAGTAGCGGAATGAGCGTAGTGAACCACGCTCATGCTCCCGGTAGCCGTGAAGGTCCCCGAAGCCGGATCGTAGAGTTCGGCGCTCGCCGTGTAGACGCTGGAAGAAACTTCGCCTCCCACGATCAAGACCTTTCCGTTGTTGAGTAAGGTCGCCGTGTGCCCGAGCCGCGGCGTGGTCATGCTGCCGGTCGGGGTATAGGCCCCGGTCGTCGGATCGTACAGTTCCGCGGTGGCCAAGAAGCCTGAGTTGTAGTCGTAGCCACCCGCAATCAGGACCTTGCCGTTTGGAAGCAATGTGGCGGTATTGCTATTGCGAGGCGTATTCAAGCTCCCCGTCGGCGCGAACCCAACAGTGAGCGTAGTCGATGAGCTCACAGCTCCCGAGGTTGCTGTAATCGCAGTCAGACCGGTGGCCACACCGGCGGCAAGTCCTTGCGACCCAGAAGCATTGCTAATGGTTGCGATAGCGGCCGGACTGGATGTCCACGTCACGCTGGCCGTCAGATTTTGCTGGCTGCTATCCGTAAAGGTTCCAGTTGCAATGAATTGTTGCGCTGCTACAGGCAAAACAACGGAATTGGCAGGGGTCACCGAGAGCGAGACAAGGACGGGTGGAAGAACCGTGACGTTGCTTGTGCCACTGACGGATCCGGAAGTGGCAGAAATAATGGATGAACCCGGAACGAGAGCAGTTACAAGTCCGGTAGAACCAATGGAAGCTGCAGACGGAGTTCCCGTTGCCCATGCTACGAGATTGGTCAGATCTTGAGTCGAGCCGTCGGAATAAGTTCCTGTGGCCGTGAGTTGCTGCGTGAGTCCGACAGGAACAGAGGAACTGGCAGGAGTGACGGCTATGGAAACGAGCATAGGTGGTACCACAGTTAGCCTTGTCGATCCGCTGATGGCACCGGAGGATGCAGTGATCGTCGTATTGCCCTGCGGCGCAAGAGCCGTGGCAAATCCACTGGAGTTTATGGACGCAAACAATGGGTTGGAGGAAGTCCAAGTCAAGCTGCTGCTGAGAACCTGAGTACTGCCGTCGGTAAATGTGCCGGTCGCTGTGAACAGTTGCGTCAGTCCCTTCGGGACTTGGGGATTTGTAGGCGTGACAGCAATGGATACGAGTGCGGGTGCGGCGACCGTCAGAGACGAAGAACCACACAGGGAACCTGCGCATGCTGTGACGCTGGTCGTTCCCTGCGCGGTAGAGACCGCAGTACCGGCGTTTGTCGAGTCATTTGTCATCGCAGCAATCGCCTGGTTGGAGGAACTCCACGTCACAGACTGCAGAACCAGCGTGCTCGAGTCATTGAATGTGCCGGTAGCGACAAAGTGCTGGCTGGTCGCCGCAGGAATGGAGGCGCTGCTGGGAGTCACCGCAATGGAAACGAGATTGGGGATGCTCAGTGAGGGCGGCACGTAAAGTTCGGCGCTGGCGAGCACGCTCGCACTGCTCCCCGTTGAAATTCCACCTACGACAAGCACTTGGCCATTGAGCAGTAGGGTCGCTGTGTCGAAGCAACGTGTCGTGTTGAGACTCCCTGTCGGTGAAAAGGTACCTGTGGATGCGTCATAGAGCTCTGCGTTCGAGATGCAAGGCAAAACCGCGCCTTGTCCGCCGGCGACCAGCACCATCCCATCTGTTAAAAGCGTGGCAGTTTGAGCTGCCCTAAGAGTGATCAAATTACCGCTGAGAGAAAATGTTCCGGCGGACGGATCGTATAGTTCTGAGGATTGGGCGCCTCCACCTCGTCCACCGGCTACCAGCACTTTTCCAGTATTTAGGAGCGTGGACGTGAAAGCCGCCCGGCCAAAACTCATACTCCCGGTGACCGTGAAAGTACCCGCCGAAGGATCGTACAGCTCGGCCGCGTTCTCGGAACGCCGGTCTTCACTGCCGGCAATTAGAACTCTGCCATCGCTAAGGAGTGTAGCCGTGTGCTCGGCATGGTCGTAATTCATGCTCCCGGTCAAAGTAAAGGTTCCCGTCGCAGGATCGTAAATTTCCGCACTCGAGAGGTAGTTCGGGTTCGTCCCACCCGCTAGCAATACTTTTCCGTTTTGGAGTAACGTTGCCGTAGCGAATTGCCGCCCCGTATTGGGAGTCCCCGTGAGAGTGAACAATCCCGTGGCCGGATCATAGATCTCCGCGGGGCTCGGTTGTGCCGATCCCTCGCCGCCTGAGACCAGCACCTTCCCGCTGTTTAAGAGTACTGCAGTGCCGCTCAGCCGCTGGTAGGTTAAACTTCCGGTTTGAGTAAAGGTGCCAGCAGAAGGATCGTAAAGCTCGGCTATATTGACGTTACCCGATCCGGCACCGCTGATAATCAAGACCTTTCCATTACCCAGCAGCGTGGCAATTTGGAACTCGCGGGCCGTGTTCAGGCTACCTGTTGGGGCGAAATTAACGCTCAAATTGCCGGAACCGGAAATGCTGCCATAGGACGCGGTGATGGTTGCGATTCCAGTAGCGACACCTATGCCGAAACCAGTGGAGTTGACACCGGCAACCGTAGAGGGGCTCGAGGACCAGCTCGCAACCGCGGTGAGATCCTGCATGCTGCCGTCCGTGTAGGTGCCAGTAGCAGTGAACTGCTGTGTACCTCCGGGAAGAATCGTTGGATTTGCCGGCGAAATTGCGATGGAAGCGAGAGTGGGTACCGGTGCAAAATTTGCCGTCACGTTCCCAGGCGCATTCATGACCAGAGTTTGTGGGTTGCTGATTCCACCTACGTTGCCCGAGAATCCGGAAAACAGATAACCCGAGTTTGGAGTCGCAAGGATGCTGACGGAAGAGCCGGCATTGAACCAGCCGCCGGCAGTGATAGAACCTGCGGAAACAGGGCTTGCGCTGGTAGTCAGCAGATATTGAGTCGAAAAGGACGCCGTATAAGTTGCGGGACCTTGAGCAATCGTAACCTGGTGAGATTGCGCACCATTGTCGTTCCACTGAGCAAAAGTGTATTGAGTTCCACCAGTACCCTGCGGACTGGAAACCGCAAGTGTATGTACTGATCCCGTTGGCCATTGGAAAGTTTGCGGCTGCGTGTAGTTAAGCCCGTCGACGGCAAAAGACAGGCCGCCCGGCTGTGTGTTGACAGAAACCTGATTGCTAGGACCGTTTGGTAACAACGCGAAATTCTGAAGGTAAGGTGGAAATGGATTAGCAATGTTGAAGCTAGGGGGTGTAACCGTCAGGTATCCGGGAGCAGAGACGAATGCGTAGCCGGACTGATTCTGAAAGGAGATGCCACTCGCGGCGCCCTCCAGCAGTTGTGAGCTGTCGATTGTGTAGGCCCCGCTGGTTGTGGTTTGAGTTCGAATAGTGAACGCGCCGACATCCTCAACAATCAGATCGCGGCTGCCAGTCATGAAACTGAGAGAAGCGCCGACGATT
>DATMOO010000289.1:0-12312 GCA_035568275.1 Candidatus Sulfotelmatobacter sp. | reverse complement strand
TGCTGGGTGAATGGTTTGTGCTTCAGTTCGCGGCTGGGACGGCTTCATTGTCGTCCGCGCAGCCGGGGCGAGATCTGGGCGGCGTGGCGGTTTGGGCGCACATTGGTGGATTTCTCGCGGGAATGGCGATGATCAAGCTGTTTCCGGAACGGGCGGACCGGCATCCCTACGCTTACCGGTAACCTGTGGGGAACATCCGCATCAGGACGGAAATATTACCGGCCGTCGCAATAGCTCTCAAACCTTTGTCATTCCGAAACGGGGGTAGCCGATGAGGAATCTGCTCTTCTGCCGACAGCACTGCCGCTGTCGGCAAGCAGCAGATTCCTCGCTTCGCTTCGGAATGACAAGGTCTTGGTGATCAAAGTCGATTACTTCTTCGGACGAGACTCTGGCGGGACCAGCCCTGATAAGCGGTAGTAGCCCACCAATTGTCCGTAGTGCTCGCCGCCATGCTCGATGAAGCCGTACGCGTAGTCGATCACGCGAACCTGTTTGTGGGAAAAAGAGTCAACGAATGTGTCGTTAATGCCCTTCTCGCCTTTGGATTTGATGGCAGCGGCGCCATCGGCAAAAGACTTCTTGACGAAGACGATGACGTCGGCCTTGGTCTTGTACTGATCACGCTTGGGATCTTCCTCGGCGGGAGGCTTTTGACCCATCACCGGGTTGATGAAGAAATAGTTGGCGCCGGCCACGTGGAGCAACTGCTCGGCAAAGCTGCGCTGGGCCGGAGTAGGTTTGAAGTCGTACTTGTCCTCGGGGAAGTCTTCGGCCATAGCGATAAGTTTGCGCCCAATGTCGTTCCAGGAATCGAGAACGACTTTCGATTCAGGATCGGCGGGTTTGACGGCCGTGTCTTTCTTGGTTGCGTCCTGAGCATGGCTGGGGATCGCAAGGGCAACGGCAAACAGGGCAGCAGCTAGAAACGGAGATTTGTTCATAGATTTTTCTCCAGGGAGTGAGTTGCGGTGGACATTGTACTTGGACGGCAACCCAGAAGAAAGGCGAGCACTCGGACGCGCGGTCTGCTCTGCTGGGCAATCGAAAAATCGAGGCCCACTGCTCAGGGATAGAGCTGAGAAATGGGCCGCAATGAAACGAGGTTTTGCGAAATTCGACGAACAAGCAATCGAACTGATCCCAGGACCTTGTCATTCCGAAGCAGAGCGAGGAATCTGCTGCTTGCCGGCAGCGGCTGCAGACAGAAGAGCAGGTTCCTGACCGGCTAACGCCGTTTCGGAATGACAAAGGCTGGATCGGTCGGGCTGGATTTGTCAGGCAGGGTTGGTCCCGCCAGAGTCGGTTTTTGCGACAAATTCCTCCAGCCAGCCGAGCACTCGCTTCCAGCCTTCGCCGTGAGCTTTGGCTTGGTCGAGATTTCCGGCAAAGCCTTCCTGCCTGACTCGTACCAGCGTGCCGGTTCCCGACTTCCTCGGACCGCTGGGGTGCAGAGCGTTCACGGTTTGGGGCTCAAGTTCCCAGCGGACGATAGTTTTCTGTTTGCCGGTGTAACTGCCGATCCAGGTGTGGACAAGCTTGCGCGGGGGATCGACTTCGAGATATTCGCCTTCCACGTAGAATTCGGTGCCATCGGCACCTCGTCCATCGCTACGCCACTTACCGCCCGGGCGCACGTCCATAGTGGATTTAGTGACGCGGTACAGACCCTCTTGTCCCCACCAGCGCGGGAGTTGGGTTGGATCGCTGATCGCCTGAAAAACGCGCGCCGGCGGCGCGGCGATGAAGATCTCAGCGGTAACGGCGTTTTGATCCGACGTAATCGTGGCTGTGGCCATGCGCTTTCTCCTTAGCTCAAAGGGTTTAGGGATTAGGGTCAGGGGACTGCGTTCTCAGGCTCCGAGAGGTCAATATTCTGATCTGAATTCTGACCCCTGACCCCTGGCCCCTACTAGTCCCTGCCTTCTACAAATTTCTTCAACATCTCGACGACTTCAGGCCAGCCTCCCGTGTAGTCCTTACGGGCGACGGGCAGATTGCTGAGGCCGCTGTGCGTGACTCTTACGTGGGTGCCGCTTCCCTTCTGCGTGAGTTCCCAACGGACGACGGTGTGGCTCTTGGGATCGTCGTGCCAATTGGCGATCCAGGTGTACACCAGTAAGCGCGGCGGATCGCACTCTAGAATTTCTCCCTGGCATTCAAACTCACTGGTTCCGTTCACCACGATCGATCCTTTCTGAGTGGCGTACGAATAGTGTCCTCCGACGCGGGGTTCCATCTTCCAGAACTTCACTGGGCACGCGGGACCGCGAAACCAGCGCTGGAGTTCACCGGCGTCGCTGAGAGCTTTAAACGCGCGTTCCGCCGGCGCTGCGATTTGAATCTCGCTGACAATCGCGTCTGGACTGGGGGTACTGATCATTGTGGGCATTTTTGCTCCTCGGGACTATTTCTCGGAAAATGTCTTGAGTTCCTGCAGGCCGGAGCTTGGGGCGAGACGCCCCCACCACAGCCGGCAAGATGCCGGCGCTACGATTTGCGATGCAGGTCGAAGATTTCCTTGTGCTCCTTGCCGTGGTCGACGAGCGTCCACTCTTCGGTGTGGTGGTTGTCGTCGATCAGGGTGAGGATCATTTTCTGCATGTGTGCGGCATCGGGGGTTGCGAGATTGGCCGCGTCCACATACGTAAAGGTGATCACTTTACCGTCAGACGAGAGGCTGGCCTCCATGCGAGGCTCGTTCCCTACAGCGCAGTAGTGAGTGAGAAGAAGCCGGCCTGGCCCATCAAGATTGAACATCGAGATCATATCTTCTTTGCCGAGGATCTCGCTCATCACAGCCGAGCCGCCGGCAGTCACTTTGAACGTGACTTGAACTGGCCCCATGCGAGTGTCTGCCGCCCACGTTCCGGGGAGTGTCTTGATGGTGGTGAAGGCCTTCTGGGCGTCGGTTTGAGAGAAGGCTGAAGCCGTCATCAGGGCGACGGCGGCGATCAGGATGCGGGCTGAGGTGCGAGTGCGGTTCGTCATAGGAGTTTTCCTTTCTATGGACGGAAATATCCGTCGCGAATTCTCATTTGGGTTTGCGGGAGTCGGCTTCCAACTCCCGCACATACTCGGATTCCACAAAAGATTTCAGATTGTTCAGGCTCGCCGTCCAGAATTGGCGGTACTGCTCGATCCACGAGTCGACGGCGCGCAGCGGTTCCGGATTCAGTTGATACACACGATGGCGGCCTTCCCTGTGCTCGCGAACCAGGTGAGCACGGCGCAGCAAACGCAGGTGCTTCGATATGGCTGGGCGGGAAACCGGGAACGCGCTGGCGATCTGCCCAGCCGGCTGCGCGCCGCCGCGCAGGAGATCGAGAACGGCGCGGCGGGTCGGATCGGCGAGGGCCTGGAAGGTAACTTCGCTGTGCCGAGCCGTCGAATATGTAACCGAACGGTGACGCATAATGCGTAACCATATCGTTACATGAGTTCGGTGTCAAGCAGTTTTTTTCGAGGGAGAGATTTCAGAAGCAGTTATTCGTATCGTGCGGATCGCACCTCAGCGCCTAAAGGCGCGTCTTCGCTTGCGCCCTGCGGCGCGGCTATGAAGCCGCGCCCTTTCAAAGCGGAGCACGCGCGCAAACATCCATGTGGAGGCTGCGACTAGGATTACTTACCGTTTGAGACCAAATCCAGGAAGGCTTGGTGAACGCGGGGATCGTCGCTGAGTTCGGGATGAAAAGTTGCGGCCATGGCTCTTCCCTGCCGGACGGCGACGGGATCGCTGCCCTCGGTAGCGAGCACTTCGACTCCCTCGCCAACGTGCACGATCTTGGGGGCGCGGATGAACACCATCTCCAGAGGCGAAGAATCGGGCGCATCGAGCTCCTTCAAGTGATGCTTTAAGTCGCTTACAAACTTCCCTTCCCGGATGGAACTGTCGATCTGGCGGCCGTAGGCGTTGCGGCGGACACGGATGTTGAGCGCGCCGAGTCCGGCCTGCGGAGGATTCTCAACTTCGGAGGCCAGCAGGATTGCGCCGGCGCACGTCCCGAACGTGGGTTTGGCCTGAACGAATTGCTTTAACTTTTCGAATCCGGCATCGCCGAGGAGTTTAAGGAACGTGCCAGATTCGCCGCCCGGGATCACGAGTCCATCGATCTGATCGAGTTGCTCTGGCTTTTTCACGAGCACAACCTCGGCGCCCAGCTCTTCGAGCCGGCGGCGGTGCGCGTCAAAATCGCCCTGCAGGGCTAGGACTCCGATGATCATAGCGAGATCGTTGGTCGTTCGTCGTTGGTCGTTCGCCACGACGATATCCACCCATTGATTTTAGCGGATATTGCGCGGGCCTACGCGCAACGCGGTCTCTATCCTGCGCGGCTTGCAGGGGTGGGCCAGATGACGGTAATCAGCAAAGCCACGGCGATTCCCAGAGACACCTCGATGAAGCGGTGAGTAGCTATGACCCAGGGTGAACGATCGTGAGTGATCAGCAGAACGATGGTCAGCGCAATCGCGGCGAAGCGATACGCTGTGCCGAGACGGAGAATCGAACTTAGAACTCCACAGACGAAAATGCCGGCACCGTACACCATCCAATTCGGATGGAAGTACCTGGCCATAAGAGCTCCGAGAAAAGCGCCGAGGGCAGTTCCGACGAAACGCTGCCAGGCCAAAGTCCGGGGATTGATAGTCGATAGCAGGATCACGATGGTCGAGATGGGTGCCCAGTAGAACTCGGGCATCTTCAGGCTGCGGGCTAGGAGCAGCGACAGAACTGTTGCCACAGCCGTGCGGGTCGACGAGAGTATTGCCTCCCGGTTGAGTCCGAGTCGTTGCGACCACATAGACATAGGCGTGTCATTTTATCCTGAGGGGATTTACCGCATGGCGGGCGGATTCTCGGCTTGCAATGAGAGTCGTACGGCGCGGGTGCGTTGACTGCTCACCAGGGTTCGAAGCAATCGTAGTTACGCTGGCTGGCGATTTTTCCGTCTCTGAATACGAAGAACATGGCGGAGTGGGCGCGCATCTCTGACCCTGCCGAAAGATTGCCGAAGGATACGGCGAGCGTACCAGTCCAGAGCACCTCGACGGCAACCGAGTTGTCGTGGACGAGCGCGTTCTTGATCTCGTAGGTCTGGGAGGACAGAACCTTGCGGCCTTGTTCGAATGCGTTCGCCATTCGCGAAAGATTCCCGCGAACACCTTGGGGATATATACGGTTGGGAAGTTGCTCCATTACCGCGTCAGGAGCGAACAGATCAGCGATGTCGGCGAAAGTGCCGTCTTCAATGGTCTTTAGATAGCGGCGGACGGAGTTGAGATTGTCGATGTTCGGCATGGTGGAAGTTTCACACTTGAGTGGATGGGAGTTGTCATTCCGTGATTCGAAACCCAGCTACTTCCTTGATTGGCCGGCGAGACCGGGATAAACTCACAACCTAGGTCTTGCGGCGCTTCCCCTGATGAAGTTCAACCCGATGAGGTAAAGTCGTATGTTTCGCCGGACACTCCTTTCTGGATTCCTTCTGATCCTGCTCTGTTGTGCGGCTACTGCGCAAGTGTTGACGATTCCGGGTTCGACAAATCGCTTCGGCAATGCTTTTGCGTTGGACGCGATTCAGTCAGCACAAATGGACTTCAATTTTCTGACGATCAACAGCCAGAGCCCAAGTACCACTCCCCTGCAGACACCCAGCGGTTCTGTCTCCAAGTTCGATCTGAAAGCGCCCGGCAAGGCCCAAAGGGAATACTTGAAGGGCTATCAACTGTTGTTGCGGAAGGACCTGGATGGCGCAGTCGAGCATCTGGTTCGGGCAACGACGGTCTATCCTCAGTTCGTCGCAGCGCATAACGCGTTGGGGACCGCGTATCTGAATCTCAATCAAAACGAGAAAGCACGCGACGAGTTTTCCGAGGCCGCCTCGCTCGATGACCACATGCCAAATTCCTATCTCAACCTGGGATGTGCGCAACTGGCCCTGAAGGAGTATCCGAAAGCTGAAGCGACGTTCCAAAAGGCTTCGTCACTAGCTCCCTTGGATGTGCAGGTTCAACTGGCACTCGCGTACGGAGAATTTGCGAATAAAGATTATCCGGCGGTGATAGCGACGGCGAAAGAGACACACAGCCGCAAGCATCAGGGAGTGGCTCTGGTTCACTTTTTTGCGGCCGCAGCTCAGGAGGCTCAAAGCAACCTCGCAGCCGCGCAATATGAGATGAAGCTCTTGCTCAAAGAAGATCCGAAATCGCCGTCGGCGCACGAATTCAGACAGTTGTTGGACGAACTCAAGGAGGAAGATCGCAAGCGTGCGCAGTTGAAATCCCCCCCCATCCAAAAGGTGACGTATTCCATAGGCATTCCGACGGGGACGAGTCCGGAGGTAGTGAATCGTATGGCGCAGCTTGCCGCCCAGAATCTGGCGGAGAAAGAGCAGATTGAAGAAGCGGAGAAACAACCGGAGTCAGTTTGCACCGATTGTGGCGCGCTGACTGCGGAGAACTCACGTTCCAGTTCGGACATCGGTTCCCGGCCGTCCGTCGGCGCGGTTATCCGTGCCAGCGTAGACGAAGTCTCCATCCTGTTTGCGGCCACGGATCATGGCAAGTCGGTGACGAACTTGGCGAGTTCCGACATTCTGGTTCGCGATAACCGTCAGCCGCCGAACGCCATCCTGAATTTCCGAACGGAAAAGGAGTTGCCGCTGCGCTTGGGACTTGTGATCGACACCAGCAACTCAGTAAGGGAAAGGTTCAAGTTCGAACAAGCGGCGGCGATCAGATTCCTGCAAAAAGTCGTCACCGACTCAAACGATCTGGCTTTTGTGGTCGGCGTGAACAACTCCGTGCTTCTGGTGCAGGACTTCACCTCGGATCAGGGGCTGACGGCACATGCGATCAACGAATTGGCGCCCGCAGGAGGTACGGCACTGTGGGATGCCATGAACTTCGCAGCCGAAAAATTGGCGGGGCGTCCGGAGACCCAGCCGGTTGCGCGGGTGATGGTGTTGCTAAGCGATGGTGAGGATAATTCCAGCAGCGTTACGTTAAAAGAGGCGATTGCCAGCGCCCTGCGCCGCGAGGTTGCGGTCTATACAGTCAGTACGCGAGATGTATTGAATGAAGAGGAAAGTGCGGTGTTGGGAGATCGTGCCTTGCAGACAATCTCCGAACTCACAGGCGGTGCCGCGTATCGACCGGGTTCTGTTTCGCGGCTGAACGGAAGCCTTACGGAGTTGCAGGAAGTGATCCGCAGCCGGTATCTGATTTCGTATCGGCCCGCCGCGTTTCAACGCGACGGCCATTACCGGGAGATCGATATCACTGCGGAAAAGGACGGACACAAGCTGCGAGTGTATGCGCGGCGAGGGTATTACGCCTCAGCCGCCCAGCGTCAAGCGCCCATTGATAGCCAGTAACCACCTCTGATTTCTGGGACTGGAACTTTCTCCGCACCTTCCACATCCTCTTTCACCAGCCTCGGGTTTGCAGCATGTGCGCTTCGTCCAAGCCACTCACTGCCAGACCCTTCATCGCGCCCTCCAGGTTCTCGCTCACTTCAAGTAATACTTTATGGTCTTGATAATGCGTGGCGGCCTGCACAATCGCCCGCGCTCGCTTCTCGGCTTCGGCCGGATCGGCGAAGGTCGTCGAGTCCTTCATGAAGATGCCTGAACCTACGAAAACCGCTTCAGCACCCAGTTGCATGACGAGGCTCGCGTCAGCTGGTGTGGCAATTCCACCCGCGCTGAAATTCGGGACCGGGAGCTTCCCTGCCTTCGCGACCATCTTGATCAGTTCATAGGGGGCTTGATGCTCTTTGGCTTTGGCGTAGAGTTCTTCTTCACCCAGAACCGTCAGGATTCTCATCTCCTGGACAATCTGGCGGATGTGCTTGACGGCGTGGACCACGTCTCCAGTGCCGGCTTCACCTTTGGTCCGGATCATTGCAGCGCCTTCGGCGATGCGGCGCAGGGCTTCTCCGAGGTTGCGCGCGCCGCAGACGAACGGGGTCTTGAAGGCGTGCTTGTCGACGTGATGCGCTTCGTCGGCCGGGGTGAGCACTTCGGACTCGTCGATGTAGTCGACACCGAGTTCCTGTAGAATCTGCGCTTCCGCAAAATGTCCGATGCGGCACTTGGCCATGACCGGGATCGACACGGCGGCCATGATCTCGCGAATCTTCTTGGGGCTCGCCATGCGGGCGACGCCGCCTTCGGCGCGGATCTGCGCGGGCACCCGCTCGAGAGCCATCACGGAGACGGCTCCGGCTTTTTCGGCGATGACGGCCTGCTCGGCGTTGGTGACGTCCATAATGACGCCACCTTTGAGCATTTCGGCGAGGCCGGTCTTGAGGCGGAGAGAAGTGGTGTTGCTGCCGTTGTTTTGGGACATGTCAGGAACCTTGTGGATACCTTTTCGCAATCGCGAAGGATGGGCCGGGGGCAAGGCCAGCGGCGCTAGATCTATTTTACAGCCCGTTTCCAATTCGCGGTACTGGTGAGCAGAGTTCTCCGGCCGCGATTAGACTTCCTCCTGTCTTGGGCGAACTTTCTGGCTCAAATCCGCAGCACAGAGAGCGCGACCAAACCATGCGACAAGGGCCGCAACCGCGATCCAGAGCGCAACGCCGTAGGTGAAGTACCACGCGGCCTCCTGCGCGGGAGTCACCCGGAACGGACCGAAGATGACCAGCGCTCCGGTCGAACTGATGTGCATGAACTGCGCCAGCAGGACGCTCTGCGTGTTCTGATAAATCCAGCCAATAAGCACGCGCATAGCTGTCATAGCCGTCGCGAACGAAAGAAAAAACAGGGGCAAGTATGTTCGATGAGGCGACGCGGCGCCGAGGAAATCGATGACGGGCAGGTGCCAGGCGCTCCACATCAGGCCGAGCAGGACTCCAGCCTGGAGCGTGCCGAGACGGGCTTGCATCCTCGGAAAGGCGAAACCGGTCCAGCCGATTTCCTCGAGGAACCCTGCCGGAATGCCGAAGACTACGCCTAAGAAAAAATGATTGGGAGCAAAGGCGGGGGACACGAACGTCTTCAGTGTCAGGAGGACCGCTAACACGGCCGCCGGCGGTAACAGCAGAACGCTGTACCAGCCTATCCCCACGCGCATGCGAACGATACTCGAAAACAATTTCCGGATACCGACCGGCCCGTCTAAGAGGCGAGTCATGAAGACGCCGCTCGCGACCGGTCCGAGGAGCATGGCGGGGAACATCAGGATTCCGGAGAACTTGGGGATCGGTTCTCCGTGCAGAAGTCTGGGAGCGACTATTGCGAACGCAGCCGACCACGAAATCGCAAAAGTGAAAACGAAATAGGACGTGAGCGGGCGGTGGGCGGCGAACGTAGTGTTCATGATTTGCTTTACGCTTGTGAATGCTCAACGGTTCCGCGCAGCGAAACGGGAGTCAAAATCCCCACCCCTGTCGCACAAGACGCGACAAGGATGGGGCACCCGATTTGTGTTGCTGACAGCTGACAGGCTATCTTTCCACAAACTTTCCAAACATTTTTTCTGGGTCGATGGCGATGAAAACGCCGCGGCTGCGGGCCAGCACTTCCCCGCTCTCGTTGAGGATCTCGGCGGCGTTGATGTGCTGGCGGCCGTGGACGCTGACTTCCCTGCCCTCAACGTGCAAGGGTTTGTGCAACGGGACGGGCTTCAGGTATTCGATCGTCATTTCTTTGGTGAGGGCGATGACGTGGTGGAGTTTATTTACCTTGCCCATGGCGTCGTCAAGGATTGTGGCGATGATGCCGCCGTGGCAGTGGCCGGGAGGTCCGGTGTAGCGCTTCGACAAACGAAAGTGGCAGACAAATGTTTGCCGCTCTTCGTCGAGGACGAATTTCAGGTGCATGCCGTCCGGATTATCGGGGCCGCAGGCGAAGCAATAGTTCTTCTGGAGCTTGTGATAGCGGGTTTCGTGTCCGTGGATCTTGCGGGGCATGGAACGTCATTCTAGCGCGGAAGAGCGTTCACCACAGAGGACACAGAGGAACACAGAGTACGGCGCTCTCAATGATGGGTGAAAGTTCCAGGCGAATGCTGTATACATATCGGTTTCCACTGGGCGGCTTGGCTAACGGTGGTATGCCGCAAGCAAGTTGCATAGGTCCTTCGGCGCAAAATGCGCGCCTCAGGATGACAACTTAATTTGACGGGAGTCCTCGATGAGATCAATCGCCACATTCGTCATCGCCACAGTTCTCGGGTCGTTCAACCTCTTCGCGCAATCTGCGCAGGATCAGAAGACGCCAGATAAGGACGCAGACAAGAAGCAGGCCGCCGCCTCGCCGTCGACGGGCAAGAAAGATCAGAAGAAGAGCCCGAAGGACGAGAAGAAGGAGGAGCCCAAGAAAGAAGAAGAGAAGAAGCCTGGCATGAATGCGGAGACGTTTGCTGGCCTCAAGTTTCGCTCGATCGGGCCGGGAGCGGAATCGGGCCGCGTGATGTCAATTGCGGTGAATCCGAAGAAGACTTCGGAGTTCTACGTGGGCGTGGCGTCGGGTGGCGTGTGGAAGACCGTGAATGACGGCACAACTTGGACTCCCCTGTTCGACGGCGAGGGATCGTATTCAACAGGCTGGGTTGCCCTTGATCCGAATGATCCGTCGGTGGTGTGGGTGGGCGCGGGCGAATCGAATTCGCAGCGCAGCGTCGCTTATGGCGACGGCATTTACCGGTCGGATGACGGGGGAAAGAGCTGGAAGAACCTAGGGTTGAAAAAGTCCGAACACATCGGGCGGGTGGTGATTGATCCGCGAGATTCGAAGGTCGTCTATGTAGCCGCGGCCGGGCCGCTATGGGGACCGGGCGGCGATCGCGGGCTCTACAAGACGACCGACGGCGGGAAGACCTGGAAGGCGGTTCTGACGATCAGCGAGAACACTGGGGTGAACGACGTCGCGATGGATCCGTCGAACCCTGACATTTTGTACACATCGGCGTATCAACGGCGGCGGCATGTATTCACGTTCATCGATGGTGGGCCCGAGAGCGCGATTTATAAGTCGACCGATGCGGGCGCGACCTGGAACAAAGTCACATCGGGGTTGCCCTCGGTTGATATGGGACGCATCGGGCTGGCAATTTCGCCGGCCGATCCGAATGTGGTGTATGCCGCTGTGGAAGCGGCCGATGGCAAAGGCGGAATTTTCCGTTCGAGCGACAAGGGCACGAACTGGGAGCGGCGCAACGAGTTCGATGCCGGAGCGATGTACTACGCGCGCATCGTCCCGGACCCGAAGAATGTGGATCGCATTTTCGTCATGAACGTGGAACTGCGTGAGTCTACCGATGGCGGCAAGACGCTGCACAAGATCAACGAGATCAACCATCACGGCGACAATCACGCCATGTGGATCGATCCGAACGACACTCGGCACTGGCTGCTCGGATCCGATGGGGGGATGTACGAAACCTGGGACGATGCAAAATCGTGGCAGTTCAAGGCGAACCTGCCGACCATGCAGTTCTATGACGTCGCCGTCGACAATTCCCTGCCCTTTTACAACGTGTGCGGCGGCACGCAGGATTACTTCTCGTGGTGCGGACCGACGCGCACGCGAAACATCACCGGCATCGTGAATAGCGATTGGTTCGTAACCACGGGCGGCGACGGATTCCGGTCTGCGGTCGATCCAGTGGATCCGAACACTGTTTATTCCGAGTCTCAGTATGGTGTGCTGATTCGCTATGACAAGCCGACAGGACAGGAATTGCTGCTGCAGCCGAAGGAAGGCAAGGGCGAGCCTCCGCTGCGCTGGAATTGGGATTCGCCGATCATTGTGAGTCCGCATTCGCATACGCGGCTTTATTTTGCGGCGAACAAACTGTTTCGCAGCGACGATCGCGGGGATACATGGAAGGCGATCAGCGGAGACTTGACGCGGCAGATTGATCGCAACAAGCTGCCGGTGATGGGTAAGGTGTGGGGTCCAGATGCAGTGGCGAAGAATCAGTCGACTTCGTTTTACGGAAATATTGTGGCGCTGGCGGAGTCCCCGAAGAAAGAAGGGCTGCTATATGTCGGGACCGATGACGGGCTGATCCAGGTGACGAGCGACGGAGGTGCGAGTTGGACTAAGTATGAAAAGTTCGCGGGCGTGCCGGAGATGACGTATGTGAGCCGGCTGGCGGCGTCGAATTTCGATGTGAATACGGTGTATGCGGCTTTTGACAACCACAAGAATTCGGACTTCAAACCTTATCTGCTGAAATCTTCTGACGCGGGAAAGACGTGGACTTCGATCACAGGCGATCTGCCTGCGAACGGACCTGTATTGGCGTTTGTGGAAGATACGGTGAACCCAAATCTTTTGTTTGCGGGGACCGAACTGG
>DATMOO010000288.1:0-6603 GCA_035568275.1 Candidatus Sulfotelmatobacter sp. | reverse complement strand
TTGTTGATCTTCAGCTTGTTATTCGTAAGCACCTGGACCACCACGGTCTTGTTCTCCAGCTCAATATCCTGCTTTTGATTCGGATTGGGTTGAGGCACAAGCGCATCGAGCCCGTGAGGGGTGAGCGGAGTGATGACCATGAAAATGATGAGCAGCACCAGCAAAATATCAATCAGCGGAACGACATTCATTTCCGCCATCGCACCGCCCTTGTTATCTCCAACAGACATTCCCATTGCGAATCTCCTGTCAGCCTGCGTTTCGCGAGCTTTGCAGGCCATTAAGCCGCGCCATGTGGGATCTGGCGCGGCCTTTCTGACTCAGCAAACGAATGGTGCAAACACTTCACACACCTCAGCCGAACATCTCTCCAGCGGCTTCAGTCAGCCGATGGAGCAGCTGCTGCATTTGGAGGCGGAGGCGGTGTTCTGCGTTCTTGATTCTGTTCCGTCAAAAGACCAAGTTGGTCAACGCCAGCGGAGCGGATCTCGTCCACAACCGCCACAACGTCCCCATACTTGGCCCGGGCGTCGCTCTTCACGTAAACAGTTTTGTCGAGACGGGCGGACAGCATATCCTTAACCTGCCCGGTGATATCATCCTTGGTGATCTTTGTATTCTTCAGGTAGATCGTCCCATCTCGAGTCACCGCTACGATAATCGCGTCATCCTTATCGGCGTCCTGCATTTCCTTCGCATTATTGACCCTGGCCATATCCACCGGCAGGCTCTTCTGCAACATCGGCGTGACCACCATGAAGATGATCAGCAGAACGAGCATGATATCCGCCATCGGGATGACGTTCGGCGCCGCCATCTGCGCACCGACTTTTGGCTTATATCCCATAGGGTTACCTTATTTCTTTGCGCCGCGACGCAAGATGAAGTAGTTGATCAACTCCATCGAGGAGTTGTCCATCTCGACGTCGAAGGCTTCGACTTTGTTTGTGAAGTAGTTGTAGGCCCACACGGCAGGGACGGCGACGAGAAGACCGAGAGCCGTGGTGACGAGAGCTTCCGCGATACCGCCGGCGACTGCCGACAGACCGGTCGCTTTACTCGTTTCAATTCCCTTAAACGCGTTCAAGATGCCGACGACGGTGCCAAACAGTCCGACGAACGGAGCCGTCGAGCCGATGGTAGCCAGCGCCGAAAGACCGCGCTTCATTTCCGCGTGAACGATGGCGACGGAGCGCTCGAGGCCGCGCTTGGCCGCTTCAATTACGTCCGCATCGGTGACTTGCTGCGAAGCGGATTGGAATTCGGAAAGGCCCGTCGCCACGACTTTGGCGATATGGCTCTTCTTGTTCCTCTCGGCAATGGCAATCGCTTCGTCCAACTTGCCTTCCTTGAGAGCGCCGGCAACCTGCTGTACGAAAACCCGCGACTGCTTACGGGCCGCGCTGTACATCAGGGCGCGGTCAATCATTACGCCGAAAGAATAAATCGAGAGAATGAAAAGGATCGCAACAACGATCCTGGGAAGGGTGCTCATTGAAGACCACATGCTCCGCAGATCCCAGGAAGTAGCCTGGGATTGCAAGAACAGGGCCGCGTTCACAAACAGGGTCGCTACCATTCGTTTTGCTCCTTAGTTCTGATGGCCCCGGGTCTCCCGGGGCCAACGCGAGAGTTTGCCAAGCTTTGCCGCCCGGACCAGCGCGCCTGTCCCACGACCGGCACGCCAGACCGCTTACTGGTTCAGAGAGAAAATCACGTCGATCGTGGTGTCGACTTCGACCGGCTCGCTATTCAGGAGCGTCGGCCGATAGCGCCACTGCCGCACCGCATCGAGCGCGGATTGTACCAGCAGTGGATGCCCGGATATGACTTCGAGTTGCTGCACCGAGCCATCCTTGCCGATAATCGCGTGCAGGCGCACGGTGCCGGAGATGCGCGTCTGCCGAGCCAGCGGAGGATACACAGGCTGGACTCTGTTGATAATCATGGCAGCCTGCACTTGGCCGCCCTGCTTGATGCGCGTCTGCGTCGGCTTCGGCGGTGGTGGAGCTCCGCCCATGCCGCCGATGACGCCGCCAATCACGCCGCCCATCGAACCGCCAGGCACGCCTCCCGGAACGCCGCCTTGTACGCCGGCATCCATCTCGGGCGCATCTTCCTTAATAATCTTTACATCTTTCGGAATAGCTTTCGGCTGCACCAGTTTGCCCGCGTCCATCAAATGGACTTGCGGCTTGATGTGTACAACCGCGGCAGGAGGTGGCGGTGGCGGAGGCGGTGGCGGAGGCGGCGGAGCAGTAAGCATGGTCGCCATCATCGTCTTCGGCAGCGCTTCTGTGTAGATCAGCGGAATGAGGATCAGGATGCCAACGAGAACGGCTTGCACAACCATCGACAGCACGACCGTCCATGGCTTGTTCGTCCGCTTCGTATCGCCTGAAAGCACCATATCTTCAAACATAAATCCTACCTCCTCCCCGAAGGAGCAAGACGTCCCGTGACGCCTTCGCTTCCGCGGGTTTTGTTTCCGGCTGCGGGTCCGGTGCCAACTGCGACGCCTTGCTGGCCGCGCCAACGATTCCAGGCGACCACAAGCGGTGCAGCAATACCAAAACTGGAGTACGTTCCTACCACAATCCCCACCACCAGAGCAAAGGAGAATGCACGAAGCACCTGGCCGCCCATCAGGAACAGGACGAGCACGGTGAGGAAGGTCAATCCACTAGTTAGTATCGTTCGGGAAAGAGTCTGGTTGATGGATTTGTTCACGACGTCCGGAAAAGGCTCCCGGCGCAGCAAGCGGTTGTTCTCCCGGATGCGATCGAAGATGACGATAGTATCGTTCATCGAATATCCAACCAATGTGAGAAGCGCCGCGATAACTGTCAGCGAAATCTCGAAATGTAGCAGCGAAAAAAAGCCCAGCGTGATCAAAACGTCGTGAAACACCGCAAGGACCGCGGCTGCCCCGTAGACCAACTCGAATCGGAAGGCAATATATACCAGCATGCCCCCTAAAGCATAGAGGGTAACAATGATTGCCTGGCGTCGAAGCTCGGCCCCGACCTTGGGGCCGACAATCTCCACACCGCGAATCGCAAAGGGGCCTAAAGCGTAGCCATCCTTCACCGCGGAAAGAACCCCGGGCGTAACGCCATCGGTCTTCGAGAGTTCGTCGAAATTCGTGAGTACGCCATTGCTGTTCTTGTCGCGATAATCAAGAATCTTTTTTGCAAGCTGCTGATAGCGGTCGCCGGCGTTGGTCGAGAGCAGCAACGGATCGCGTTGTGTCAGGAAAGTGGTCAGGGAGGGAAGGCTGGCGGAATTGAAATCGGGCTTGGAAGAATTGTTAGATCCGTAGATCGCGTTCAGCGCACTGATGACCTGAGTCTTGCTGGCGTCACCGGCTTCGTCACCCTGGTTCTTCTGCTCGACGAAAATCAGCACTTCATTGGAATTCGGGGTGGCGATGTCACTGACGGTCTGTATTTCACTATTGCCCAGGCCTTGCGCCGTTAAGCCCGCGCGGATCTTGTCGATATTCGGAGGCTGGGCGAACCGCACGTCCACGTTTGTGCCGCCTTTGAAATCGATGCTGTAGCGAAGGCCGCCGTGCAGAAAGATGGAAGTCCAGCCGGCAATGAGCAAAATGCCGCTAAGCGCATAGAAATACTTGGCTTTGCCCATCCAGTCGATGTTGGGCTCTTTGAATAACTCGATCATGCGGCTTTTACTTCCCTTCTTTAGACTCCACCTTGGGTGGAATAGTTCCCACTGCCTCCCTACCCACCTTGGGGGAGACTGCCGGAAATTGCTATCACTCTATCGTTTCGCTTCAACAAGTCTTTGGCTCTATGCGTCCTAGTACGGCCTAAATACTCAATTCGCTCTGGCGGTCCATCTTGGCCAGGTGATACTGAAAAATCGTCTTGGATATGTAGATAGCCGTGAACACATTGGCGATCAAACCGATCGTCAGGGTGATGGCAAACCCCTTAATCGGCCCCGTCCCGAACAGAAACAGAAAGAAAGCAGACACCACGGTCGTAACGTGCGTATCGATAATGGTCAGGAAGGCTTTGTCGAAACCCGCCTGAACTGCTGAAGCCGGAGACTTGCCGTTGCGCAATTCCTCGCGGATACGCTCAAAGACAAGGACGTTGGAATCGACACCCATGCCGATGGTCAGGATCACACCAGCGATGCCGGGCAGGGTCAGGACAGCGCCAAAGAAAGCCAGCGCTGCAAGCAGGATCACCAAATTCAGGATAAGCGCGAGAACCGCGTTGCCGCCTGAAAGCCGGTAGTAGAACAGCATGAAAATCATCACGACGAGTAAGCTCAGAACGGAAGCTTGCACCCCATGGCGAATGGAATCCGCTCCGAGGGATGGACCAACGGTGCGCTCCTCGAGATACTTAATCGATGCCGGGAGCGCCCCAGCGCGCAGCACCAACGCCAGGTCGTGCGCGGAATCCTGGCTGAAATTGCCTTCGATCAGGCCCGAATCATCGATACGTCCATTGATGGTCGGAGCGGAATAGACTCGATGTTCGAGCACGATAGCCATCTGCCGCCCAAGATTCTGCTGCGTGAAGGGGCCAAAACGGCGGGCCGCATCGGCGGAAAGTGTAAAGTCCACCACCCATTGGCCAGGATTGTTGGAGTTGCGATTCTCCGTGGCGCTGCGGAGATCGCGGCCCGTGACTACGGCCGCGCGGGTCAAGATGTACCACCCTTCGCCAGCTGGCGGAGCCCCCGCAGCCGTGCGCGTATCAGGACGACCGGGCACAAGTTCCGTGCCAGCGGGCAAAAGTCCGCCGTGTTTGCTAAGCGCCTCAACTTCCGAACTATAGACAACGGGATCTTCCACTAGTTTCAACTCCAGCTGGCCGCCGGCTTGAATCACCGCCTTCGCACGCGAGGGATCGCCTTCACCAGGGAGTTGCACCAGAATTTCATTGCTGTTTTGGCCGCCGCGAAGCTGAATCGTGGGCTCAGTCAGACCAAGAGCATTGATGCGCCGCTCGATGGTTTCAAGCGTCTGCGTCATGGTCGTTTCTTGAATCTGCGCGATGGCAGCGCCGCGCAGTGTAAGTGTGTAACCGGAAGGATCACCAGCCGCCGGGGCCATGTCCCAAAAATTAGCGAATTGCGCGTTCACGTAGTCGCGAAATTCCGAAAGCCGCGCGGGATCCACGCCGCGCACCAGAATGTGCGTGTCGTCCACGCGGCGCACTTCATCGTAGCGAATGTTTTTGCTGCGCAGCCATGTCGTGATGCGCTCGACCATCTGGTCGGTCTCTTGCGCGACGGCTTCCTGCACTTGCACTTGCAGGACGAGGTGCGTGCCACCCTGCAGATCGAGACCGAGCTTGATTTGATGAGAGAAATTATCTTTCAACTGCGTCACGGACGTGGGAAACGTGGGCAGTCCCACGAGGCCGTAGATGCAGCCGAAAACGACGAGAACGATGAAAACGATTTTCCACTTCAGATTGGGGTTCATGGTCAGAGAGTTGAGCGCGCGCCCTGGCCGCTGGCGGGGTTATTTCGCATCTTCCGATGCCTCCACCTGCGCAATCGCCGAGCGCGCGATGCGTATTTTTACCTGATCGGCGATCTTGAGGATCACTGTGTCGCCGTCAATGCCATTGATGGTGCCGTAGATACCGCTGTTGGTGACCACTTTGTCGCCGGATTTGAGCGCGGCGATCATCGCCTGCATTTTTTTGCGTTGCCGCTGTTGCGGCAGAATGAGCATTACGTAGAAGATGGCCATCACTACGACCATCATTACTAGAGGATTGCCGAGCAGGCTCGCTGGTCCCGAAGCCTGGAAGAAAATCGCTGCCATGGTCGTCAAGAAGTGCATCGTTCCTTTCACTTATTACGGGCCAGCCCAATACCTCTGGGGACGGAATCAGCCCGGCGGGTTTAGCTGCCCCGCTTTCACAGCCCGCCGGATTCTCTGCTCGTGTTGCCGCGCAGGTCAGCCTCGGTGCAAACCGGGCCGCTCTTGAAGAATCTCGGACGCTATTCCGGTCCAACGTTCAGGCCGGGCCTACAGCATAGCGTGCGTGCATCTCTGATGAGAAATTCGCTAGGTTCCCAAACTCGATAGCCTCGCGGATTTGCCGCATTAAGTCAAGGTAAAAGTGGACATTGTGGTGGGTGGCCAGGATCGCCGCGGTGAGTTCCCCGGCAGCGAAAAGATGACGAAGATACGCGCGCGTGTAGCGCCGGCAAACGGAGCAGGAGCAGCTCGGATCGGGCGGCCGCTGGTCCATGGCGTAGCGCGCGTTCTTGATGAGCACGCGGCCTTCGCTGGTGTAGAGGCACGCGTGGCGCGCCGCGCGCGTTGGCAGCACGCAGTCCATCATGTCGATGCCCAGCGCGACGTAGTCGGCGATTTGTTCCGGCTTTCCAACACCCATTAAGTAGCGCGGCCGATCGCGCGGCAGGAGCGCGGTGACTTCGCCGGTCATTTCACAGGTCAATGAGTGTGGTTCGCCGACGGCAAGCCCCCCGACGGCATATCCTGGGAAATCTAATTCCAGAAGTTGCTGCGCGCTCGCTCGCCGCAAATCAGCAAAAGTCGCGCCTTGCACGATGCCGAATTGCCATTGCGAAAGGTCGCCG
>DATMOO010000287.1:0-38215 GCA_035568275.1 Candidatus Sulfotelmatobacter sp. | reverse complement strand
TGATCAGAAGTGTCTTCGTTGTAGGTGTGTTCGTGGCTGATCGACTTGGCGTCGTGCTCAGCCGCAACTTCGCTGTCGAACCATCCACCTGCGTCTTCACCGCGCGCTTTGCCCGCAAGTGCAAGGCCCCATTTCCCGAAGTGCTCTTCAAGTTCGCCTTCTTCCAGTTTGGCGAGGTCACCGACCTTCTTAATGCCGAGCGCATGCAGATGGCTCTCCATCACTTTGCCCACGCCGGGAATTTCCCGGACGTCGAGCGGCGCGAGAAACTTCGCCTCTTCGCCCGGCAAGATCCAGAGAACGCCGTTGGGTTTGGCTTGTCCGGAGGAAACTTTCGCGATAAGGCGTGAGCTGCCGATCCCAACCGAGCAATTCAATCCGGTCTCGGTCTTCATGCGCTGATGCAGATTGTGTGCGGCTTTGAGCGCAGGCCCGTGCAACCGTTCAGTGCCAGTCATATCGAGATAAGCTTCGTCAATGGACGCCATCTCGACCTGTGGCGTGAAAGTGCCGAGAATTTTATAGACCTTCTCCGAGCATTCGCGGTAACGCTCTGGATGCCCGTCGACGAAGATGGCATGCGGACATTGCTTGGCTGCAGTGCGAAGCGGCATAGCGGAGTGGACTCCGAACTTGCGGGCTTCATACGACGCAGCGGAGACAACACCACGCTCGTCGCGCTGTCCGCCGACAATGACTGCCTTTCCTTTCAAAGAGGGATCGTAGAGTTCTTCCACCGAGACAAAGAAAGCGTCCATGTCGACGTGGAAGATGGTGCGAGGAAACGCGGGCTGTTGCGCAGCAGCCATGCAGCAAGAATTTTAGCAGCAGCCGTTGCACCGGTCCGATCGGCTCAATCGGATGTGCCCGCACTCGAAGCCGCTGTTAGAATCCGCCTCATGCCCGGACGAGCGCTTAGGACTACATCTCGCATCGCGTTTCTGTTCTGCGGACTAGTCTCGCTCTTCACCGGTGTTCCTTACGCAATGCTGCAAGGCATCGGTCTGCCGGTTCAGAGCGAATGGGTCATATTCGTGGTTGCCCTCGCGCTGATAGGCGTTTTCAGCGTGACGCTCGGGGTTGTGCCCCGCTCGTGGATCGCGAAAGGATGCAGAAAGGATCCGGACGATCAGCGTTTGTTTTCAGTGCTGCTCAAGCTGCTTGCCATCTTCGCGGGAGTCTTCTATCTCGTGGCAGTATTCGCCTATTTCTCACCGAATCGATGGAACCTCAATCCGCAACTCATGCTTGCGCTGTGCCCGATGTATCTCGTGAAGATGACGTTCGATCCCTCGCCGGTAGCCATCTTTTTCCTGCTTTCTCCCATGAACGCAGCGGTGTACGGCTCACTCGGCCTCACCGTGGGATACGCATGGTTGTGTTTTCAGGGACGCCGAACAACTCAAGGCTTCAAGACGGACTGAGGCAAAATCGGCAAACGGTGCGAATGGCCCCGCTTCGCTTCGGCGGACAGCCGAGGCGGCTGTCCCTACGTGGGCCGTACTCAGGACGAAACGCCTGCAAGTAACTTTTCCGAGGCGGGCGCTGACGCTCGCATCAGGCGAACCTTTTCGTAGATCTTGCCGTATTCGCGGGCGCTGGCGTTCCAGGAGAAATCTTTGTTCATGCCGTTGCGCATCAGGACCTGCCACGAGGTCTGGTCGCGGTAAGCCTGCAGAGCCTCTTTGACCGTCTTCAGAAGCGCCTCACCGTTGTATTCGGTGAATTTGAAGCCGGTTCCTTTGCCAGTGCGGGCGTCCCAAGGTTCGATGGTGTCGTCGAGTCCGCCCGTGGCGCGGACGATAGGGACCGTGCCGAACTTCAGGCTGTAGATCTGGTTAAGGCCGCAGGGTTCGTAGCGCGACGGCATCAGGAACATATCCGCGCCGGCTTCGATCTTGTGGGCGATGGCGTTATCGTAGGCGACCTTCACGGCAATCTTGTTGGGGAATTGCTTGTTGAGGCGCTGGAACATTTCTTCGTAGGCTTTGTCGCCAGCACCGAGGGCGACGATGATCATCTCTTCGCGAGCCAGGCGATCAGCGATCTGTGCAATCAGATCGAATCCCTTCTGCGCGGCGAAGCGGGAAACGATTCCGATGACTGGAAGTTTCGGATCAGCGTTGGCAACACCGAATGCCGCCAGGAGGTCCAGCTTATCTTTGGCCTTTCCGGAAAGATCCTGCGGCGAGTATTTCGCGACGGTGAATTTGTCGGTCTGCGGACTCCATTCGTCGTAGTCGACACCGTTGAGAATGCCGGTCACGGTGGAGGCTCGGTCGCGGAGTACGCCTTCCAGTCCGAATCCGTATTCAGCGGTCTGGATCTCCTGGCTGTATTTCTTGCTGACGGTAGTGATGTAATCGGAGTAGGTCAGCGCGCCCTTCAGGAAATTCACCTGGCCGAAGAATTCCATCTTCGAGATGGTGAAGAGATCCCACGGGAGCATGAGCAAGGGCAAAGTCTCCGGCGGGAACAAGCCCTGGTAGCCCATGTTGTGGATGGTGAAAACCGTTCCTGCTTCTTTGAACGCAGGGTCGTCGGCGTAAACGGTACGGAGCAGAACCGGAATCAGGGCCGACTGCCAATCATGACAATGAAAGACATGGGGAGTGCCCAGGATTTTCGAGGCCTCCAGCACGGCGCGCGAGAACAGGGCGAAGCGTTCGGCGTTATCGGGATAGTCCCCTGCGGGAGTTCCGTACAAGGCGTCGCGGTCGAAATATGGAGGATATTCGACAAAATAGAAACGCACACCTGCCTGAGCTCCTCCGGAAACGACGGAGGGAAAACGATATTCGTCGTCGAATGGAACGGTTATGCTACGGACGACCGTGGCGGGATCGCTAAGTTTGGTTTGCCGGTGACGCGGGAGATAGACAGTGACCTGATGCCCGAGGGCGGCGAGAGCACGGGGCAAAGCGCCCACGACGTCGGCCAAGCCGCCGGTCTTGGAAAAAGGGACGCTTTCCGAAGCGGCAAATGCGATATTCATGAGTGCGGAACCTCCTCAGGAGCGTACGTGCGCTGGGCGCGATATGATGAAGTAAAAGTAACTCTCAGGGCCCGGGTTCGAACCATCTAAGATGACAATATCGACTTGCCAGTCTACGTCCGCTGGAAGGGAGGGTCAACGTGCCAAGAGCAATTTCTGCACGCCGTCCGAAAACTAAGCCTAAATTGGGACAACATTTTTTAACCAGCGAAGACGTGGCAACGCGGACTGTGGATGAACTTGGGGATGTATCGGAATCAACGGTGCTGGAAATCGGGCCCGGTCGCGGGATCCTGACTTCCCTGCTGGCGCGACGCACACCTCGACTGATCGCCGTGGAACTGGATCGGGTGCTGGCGGCGCAGTTGCGGCTGAAGTTCGGGATGGCGCGGAATGTGGAGATCCTGGAAGCGGACGTATTGGCAATCGACTTCGAATCCCTCTTTGGGCCTAAGCCCGGGCTCGGCCGGCCGGGTATGGAGTTCAAGCCGCAGCCGGTCCGAGTGGTTGGCAATCTTCCTTATTACATAACGTCGGACATCCTGCTGCGGCTGTTTGAATTCTCGAAATATTTCGAGAGCATAGTGATCATGGTGCAACGCGAAGTTGCGGACAGGATTGCGGCCGCACCGGGAGGCAGCGAGTACGGCATACTTTCTGCCACTGCACAGCTTTATGCCCGCGTGGAAAAGCTGTTTGTAGTGCCGCCGGGGGCATTCACACCTCCGCCGAAAGTGCATTCGGCGGTATTGCGGCTGACCATCGATCCGCAGCAGGAGAAGCTAGGAGTGGCCGGAGATGGATTTATCGATTTTCTGCGGCTTTCATTTGGTCAGAAGCGTAAGACGTTGTGGAACAATCTGCGCGGGAAGTACGACGAAAAGGGGTTGAAGCGTGCGCTCGCCGAGGCTAACGTCAAGCCGACGGCGCGGGCCGAGACGCTGGATCTGGCAGAGAGTGCAGCTGTGTATCGAGCCTTGCGCAACCCGCACAACCACTCATAGCATAATCACAGAGCGTCCGCTGACGAGAGCTTTTACCGCTGAGATCGCTGAGACAGATCGCGGAGATCGCGGAGAAAACCACGGAGCGGCTCACCGGTAGGAGGGCCTATGAGTACTACCATCCTTCGCCATCCCGCGGTCGCGGGACGTTTTTATCCTGGAGATCCTGACGACCTGCGCACGGAAGCTCAGGGATATCTTTCGCAATCGACTTCGAGCACCGGGACTCCGACAAAGGCCATTGGCTGTATCGCACCTCACGCAGGCTATCTGTATTCGGGACATGTGGCGGGGGCGGTGTTCGGGCAGATCGAAATTCCGCGGCTTTGCGTGGTGTTGTGTCCGAACCACACGGGCATGGGCCGGGCTCTCGCGATCATGAGCGAGGGCTCATGGGAGACGCCATTGGGAGAAGTGCCGATCGATG
Organism: Candidatus Sulfotelmatobacter sp.; assembly: GCA_035568275.1. GTDB lineage: Bacteria > Acidobacteriota > Terriglobia > Terriglobales > Acidobacteriaceae > Sulfotelmatobacter. The sequence continues at coordinate 33,789 of DATMOO010000287.1, read as the reverse complement.
CTGAGTTTGCGCTTGCTTTGCAGCAACGCTTCCCTGCTCTGCATAATGATCCGGCGGCGCATCGGGCCGAGCACGCAGCCGAGGTCGAGCTTCCTTTCCTGCAGTTGAAGCAGCCGAATTTGCGGATCGTACCGATCGCGCTCGGGACCGGGCAGTTCGAAGTACTCGAGCAATTGGGGCTGGCGTTAGCTGACGCTATAGCGGGTCGAGGGGATCCTGTGCTGATTGTGGCTTCGAGTGACATGAACCACTACGAGTCGGATGTGGTGACGCGAGCGAAGGATCATCACGCGATCGAGAGAATTCTTACCATGGATGCGCGCGGGCTCTTCGATGTGGTGACGCAGCAGAATATCAGCATGTGCGGTTTTGGGCCGGCAGTGGTGATGCTGACGGCGGCGCGACAACTGGGAGCGAAGTCCGCGCAACTGGTGAAGTATGCGACTTCGGGGGATGTCTCGGGGGATCTGGAGATGGTTGTGGGGTATGCGGGCGTGGTTGTGGCTTGAGTCCCGGATTGGGTTTGAAATTCCTCTTTGTTTTGTTCTTTATGTGGGCCTAAATGGCCATTCTCTCAGGGTTCCGGACACTTCTTCTTTCCAGCGGTCGTATCTCATGACACTTTCTAACGCGGGCTTTGCCCGCGGGACGGACGAAGGCGTCCGTCCCTACACTTGCGCTCGGCTTCTCCTTCGCTGGACAGCCGAAGGCGGCTGTCCCCGCATTTTCTTCCTCACCAAACATATTCTTGCTTCCAAAAAAATAACGGGCTTCACTTTCGTGAAGCCCGGTGGTTAATAACTTCTCGATGGTCTAGTGGTGCGCTGGGGCACCACTGGAGGCGTGGCCGACTGAAGCGCTGTGTCCGGCGGAGGATGGCATAGAGCTACCGCGCGACGAGGCAGAGCCACTGGACGATTGGGTTCGGCTCGCGGAGCTGGCACCGAACTGTGGAGCGGGCCGCACCTCGGCGGAACCAGTCTTCGCTACTTGATGGTTCAGATGATTGAGATTGTTCACCGAACCACGCGGAATCCCCATGCCAGCTGACCCCGCAGTTACGCTGCGGGAAGCCATCATCGGCGATGTATTGCTAACCCTGCCTACTGTAACCGTCTTCACGGTGCCAGCTGCGGGAGGTGTTAGCGCGGTTACCCGCGTCAGTGTGGTCGGGGTATAGCGCGGTACATTTACCCACGAGTTCCACATGCCGGGCTGCCACATCCAGCCCATGCTGGGGACGAACATCCAGTTGCCGTACCGGTACGGCATCCACCCCCAGGGATAGGCGGACGCGAACATGTAGCCATAGCCTGGATAGAAGCCCCAGGCTCCGTTCATGAAGGGATCCCAACCTGCGCCACTGAAGTAGGGCTGCCACATCAAACCGTAGCCAGGCACATTGCTGTATGCGCCGTAGTAGTTCAGATCGCTAGCACCATAACCGTAAGGCGAGTTATTGTTCTTCGCGTACTGGTCATGGTAGGACGTGGCTTCCTTGTCCCAAGAGTCGAGGGGCGCCTCCTGGATTTTGTTTGAGAGGTTGGACTTGTCGTTGTTAGCGACATCAAAGGTTGCGCTCTTCTTCTTCTCGACCGCGAGCTTGCCGGACGGGCCTTCGACATCTACGTTGCCCTTGAATACCGCGAGATCGGCTACCCGGGCGGAAGTGTCGACGCGGAAGTGAGCGGCGCGGTTCAGCGAAATTGTCTCGTGCGAGAAATTCAGCGAGACGTCATCTTTCCCGAGCCAGTTGACGTACGCCATGCCTTGGACGAGGTTGATCTCGGAGATGCGCTTGCCTTCGTCGCTCAGTCCAAGCTTGTTGAATTGGATTGTGGTGTTGGGAGTGAGTCGCATGGAGCTGCCGTCTTCGAACTCCACTTCGGCGCGGCCTCGGTCTCCGGTTTTCAGTTGTGTCCCCTGCGTGATGGGCAGGTTGATGAACGCTTCTTCAAATCCCAGGCCGGTGTTCTTGTCGATCTGAACGGAACCCTGAACATCGCTAAGGCGAACGATGCGAGCTTGCGAGTCGGCGAGAGCGGGCAGCGCGAGGAGCACGCAGACTGCGACCGCAAGCAGAACGAACGTAATCCTGGACGGTGAAGGTGCAGACATGACAACCTCCGGAGACGTATACCTATTAGAACATGGTTTTCCGTAAGGAGTTGTAAAAGTTAGGTCTCCTGGGGTTCCGGGAGGCAGGATGGTCGAAGGGCCTTGGACCTGAGGACAACGGCCGGAGGTTTAATGCCAAATGCGATTTCAAGATCACTTTCCGGCTGGGAGGGGTTGCATTTCCATGATGCGGCGGGCCCGGGCGCGGACCACGTTGATCACCGAGGTGTCTTCGTAAATTTCTTTTAATACAGGACTTACAGCTTGCAACTCCGCCAACTCTCCGCGTTTTGCCTGGTCCTCCATGCGCTTCAGTTCGTCGTCGAGGGCGAGTTTCTGATAGTGATGGAAGTAGGTCATACGGCGGCCGAATTCCATCGTGGCGGCGAGGCTTTGAAACAGGGTTGTCAGCTGCTGCACGGCTGGCTGCTGGGAATAATTGTAGTCGGCCGACGAACTTCGCTGGCCGTCCTTGTAGACAAGTTTCTTTGCGCCGGTGAACGCCAGCTTTTTGTTGCCGGAGTCGACCTTGCCGGAGAAGTAATGGGCTTGCGCGACAAGCCCGAAGATGCGAGCGCGGGTGGCATCGGAGAATGTGAAATCGGTCTGGTAATCGTCGCGTACGTCTGAATCGGCAGATATCTTGCCTGAAGATTCGTAGTGCGCGTGGCCATCCGACTGAACAACGATCGAATAGTGCTCGGGACTGGAGTTGGGGAAATCTAGAGAAAAAGTGACGCTGGCTGGGTCGGTCGCAATACTGGGAACCACAGAGAGCAGAAGAAATGCGGCGAGCAGCGGCCAGCGCTGTCGCGCGGTCTTTACGTTGCGAAGATCCCTGACGGTCATGGGCTAGACCTAGAGATTATGCCAAATAATCCGAGTGGCCGCCGGTTGGTAGCGTTAGCGAAAAGCGCTAACCACTAAGGACACGAAGGTCCACGAAGGAAAACTTGGGTACCTGAGCACTTGTTCCAATCTAGCGGGCGACCGCTCGCTGCCGGTGGAGCGTTGCGATCGTGTGCAGATGACAGATGGCAATGGCGAGGGCATCAGAGGCGTCGAGCGGTTCCGGGGGCTCGGCGAGTTCGAGCAGACGCGTCACCATGTGCTGGACTTGCTGCTTTTCGGCGCGTCCGTAGCCCACCACAGACGACTTGATCGTCAGCGGGGAGTATTCGCAGACTTCCAGTCCGGCGGATGCAGCGGCTAACATGGCTACGCCCCTCACCTGCCCCAGCTTCAATGCTGACTTCACGTTAAGCGCGTAAAAAACGTCTTCAATGGCGACTTCATCGGGCTGATGCTCGGAGATGATGGCTCCGAGATGCATGTAGATCCGAGAGAGGCGGGTGGGCAACTTCTCCCGGGGCGAGAGCTTGATGGCGCCGTGGGTCAAGCAGGAGAGCTTTCCAGTGGAATGGATCTCGACTACACCATAGCCGGTGTACTCGCCGCCGCAGTCGATACCTAAGGCTCTCATGGGAGTCTCCAGTTTACCTCTTTACCTCTTTACCTCGGACAGGGCGGGCGTCCTAGAGAGGTGGGGACAAATCACGAACCACGAAGGGCACGAAAGTACACGAAGGAAGCTCGGCGCTGACAGCGCTGCATCGGGTTGTAGTGACTTGCTCACCACGCCCACGCGTAAGCATCCACGCGCGGGTCGGCGCCGGCGCTGAGCACACCCGTCGCGGTGTCGACCACAATTCCACCGTTTGACCCTAGCGACCACGGCGGTGCGACGCGGAGTTTGTGGCCTTTTTCGATGAGAGCTTGACGGGTCGCTTCCGGGATGCGCGACTCTACCGACATGTCGCCGGGATACATCGTGTGCGGGAACGGCGATGCCGGGAAGCTGCGCGAGGACCAGCGCGGGGCTTCGATGGCCTGCTGGATGTTCATGCCGAAGTCAACCATGTTGATCAACGTCTGCATGGTGCGCATGACCTGATCGTCGCCGCCGGGGCTGCCGAGGATCGCGTAGGGCTGACCATCTCTCATGACCAGGGTGCTCTGAAGAGTGCTACGGGGGCGCTTGCCGGGCTCAAGGGCATTGGCTTCGCCGCGGACCAGCGAGTAATAGTCGCCACGGCAATTAAAGAGGATGCCGGTATCGCCCATGACTACGCCGGTGCCGAACAGTTCGTGCAGGCTAGGCTCGAAGCTGACCAGGTTGTGCTCTTTGTCGACGACAGCGATGTAGCTGGTGTCGCCGTTATGACTGGCGCTGCCATCGAGCACTTCGTGCACCGGACGACCGAAAGTGGCTGTACTGACCGCGGGACTGCCCGGACGCAATTCCAGCGAGGCCTTGGCAGGATCGATCAGCTTGCGGCGTTCGCGGGCGTAATCCTTCGAGAGCAGGCCGTCGTAGGGGATCTTGATGAAATCCATGTCACCAAGATATTTCTCGCGATCTCCCATGGCGAGCTTTACGGCCTCGACGCTGGTGTGGAGGAATTCGGGGCTGTTGTGGCCCAGAGCTTTCAGATCATAGCCCTCGAGAATATTGAGGGCGATCAGTTCGGTTGGTCCCTGGCTCGCAGAAGGATTTTTGTAGACCTGGTATCCGCGATAGTTGGTCGAGACCGGGGTTTCGACCTTGGCGCTGTACGCTGCGAAATCTTCATAGCGGAAGAGGCCGCCGTTGGCTTCGGAGAAAGTCGCTAAGTCGTGGGCGATGTCGCCTCTGTAGAAACGATCGCGGGCGGCTTTGAGAGCGTCGTGGTGCCCTTTGGATGAGTTAGCTTTTTCGGCTTCGACCAGTTTCTTCAAAGTGCGCGCGAGATCAGGGTTTTTGAGAATCTCTCCGGCCTTTGGGGCGCGGCCGTTGGGCAGATAGACTTTGACCGTCGTGGGGTACTTCAGAATCTTTTTGGACTCGGAGATGTAAGAGGCGCCGCGCTCACTGAGCGGAAATCCATTTTCGGCGAGATCAATAGCCGGCTGCAGTACTTGCTCGAAGTTCATCGTGCCCCAGCGATCGAGCAGGATGTACCAGGCGTCGACCACACCGGGGATGCCCCCGGAAAGAAGTCCGTCGCTCTCGGGGATTTTGCCTGCGTTGTTTTTCTCATACCACTCAATTGTCGCAAGCTTGGGAGCGCGGGGCTCGGCGTTGATGGAATAAACCTTCTTCTCGCGAGAGTCGTAGACGAGCAAGACCGCGTCACTGCCGACACCGTTGAGAGAAAAGTCGGTCACACCCAAGGCGGCCTGGCCAGCGACGGCCGCGTCGAAGGCATTTCCTCCAGCATCAAGAATCCGGCGCGCGGCCTCTGTGGCTTCGGCTTTCATGGAGGCAACGGCGGCATGGCGTCCGCGAATGACGGGGCGCATGGTTTGCTTAGTTTCGGTTTGGGCCAGCAAGGTAGACGCCAGGAGAAGCACGGTTACTGACGCGGCGCTGAAGCGCCGGGACAGCCGAGGGCGGCTGTCCCCACATTCTATGAGCGAACGGTTGCTTTTCATAAGTCAGAGTCCTTAACAGCACCGGGGTTTGGGTCCCCTGTTTTCCTGCTCGCGGCAGAACGCAGCATAGGCGGCAGGGGAAGAAGCGATCTGCTTGCGATCGAGAAAGCGAGTATACGCGGCTTCGTCAAAGATCTCGCGCAGGGCCGAGATCAGGATTCGCACAACGCTTCTCATCGTCATCATGCCCTTTCCTCCGTTAAGCGGGTCATTACAAACGGAGTCTCTTTGACCCGGGCTTCCTTGCGTCCGCTGATAACTCCAACCCACTGGTGGGCGGATTCGATCAGCACGAGCGTCACCATCACCAAGAGCAGTCCCGTCACCGCGGCGTCGAGACGGTTGTTGAAAATCAGGCGCGCGGTGGCGCTTGTTGCCGGCGCAGAGGCGAGGAATCCCGCTTGCGCGAGAAACCCGACACGGGGATTCAGATCAAAAATCTTGTGCCAGGATGCCGTGAACGTGGTGGCCACGAGCCAGACGAGCGGAACAAGGGTGACCGTGGCGTATTTTGCGCGATGCATTTTGATGATGATGGTTGTGGCCACACATAGGGCGACTGTCGCGAGCAATTGATTGGCGATTCCGAATAGCGGCCACAGTGAGTTGATCCCGCCTAGCGGGTCCTTCACACCTTGCCAAAGGAAGAATCCCCACGCAGCGACGATCAGCGCGCTCGTAATGATAATTGAGGGGTACCAACTGGTGCGGCCCAGCGGTTTGTAGATGTGGCCGAGCGCGTCCTGGATCATGAAGCGGGCGACTCGGGTACCGGCATCGAGGATCGTCAGGATGAACAGTGCTTCGAACATCACAGCGAAGTGATACCAGAGAGCCATTACGGTCCCGCCACCCAAAGTCTGGGAGAAGATGTGCGCCATGCCCACGGCGAATGCGGGGGCGCCGCCGGTGCGATTGAAGAGTGTTTGCTCTCCGACTGCGTGAGCAAGGGCCTGCATGTCGGCGGCGGTGACGGGGAATCCCCAGTTGCTGATGGTCGTCGTGGCGGCGACTGCGGTTTGTCCGACGATACCGGCAGGACTATTAATCGCAAAATAGATTCCGGGCTGGAGTACGCAAGCAGCGATGATCGCCATCACCGCCACGGCCGACTCGGCCAGCATGGCGCCATAGCCCACCATGCGCGTCTCGGTTTCGCGAGCGATAAGCTTGGGGGTCGTTCCGCTGGAAATCAGGGAATGGAATCCGCTAATGGCTCCGCAGGCGATGGTGATGAAGGCGAAAGGAAAGATCTTGCCGGCAAAAACAGGACCGGTACCATCCACGAAGCGTGTAAAGGCGGGCATGTGGAGCGTGGGATGGATCGCAATGATGCCAATACCGAGGAGGCCGATGGTTCCAAGCTTCACAAACGTGCTCAGGTAATCACGGGGAGCAAGCAACAGCCACACGGGCACGACCGACGCGGCGAATGCGTAGATGATGATCGAGATGGCGAGAGTCGGGGCACTCAGCGTAAATACGCGGGCGGGGCCCGGATGAAGCGAGATCGATTGTCCTCCCCAAATTGCGAGAAGTACCAGGATAAATCCGAGGACCGAGACCTCGAGCACCTTGCCGGGACGGATGCGGCGCAAGTAGATTCCCATCAGCAGTGCGATGGGAATGGTCATCGCGATGGTGAAAGTTCCCCAGGGACTATCTTTCAGAGCATTCACCACGACCAGAGCGACGACGGCGAGAAGGATGATCAGGATGGCGATCACGGCGGCGTAGGCAATGATGCCTCCTAGGGCCCCGGTTTCTTCTTTGGCCATCTCGGTGAGCGATTTGCCATCGCGGCGGACGGAGAACAAGAGAATCACAAAATCCTGCACGCAACCGGCGAAGACGGCTCCGGCCAGCACCCAGAGCGTCCCGGGAAGATATCCGAACTGGGCTGCCAGCACGGGACCCACAAGCGGGCCAGGACCTGCGATGGCAGCAAAGTGATGTCCGAAGACGACCCATTTGTTAGTGACGAGGAAGTCGCGGCCATTCTCCAGCCGTTCGGCGGGTGTAGCGCGGAGGGCGTCGAGGGCGAGAATCTTGGCGGCGATGAACTTGCTGTAGAAGCGATATCCCAAGGCGTAACAGCAAGTGGCAGCGGCGACCAGCCAGAGGGCATTGATCGGCTCAGAGCGGTGCACTGCCACGACCGCTGTTGCTCCGGCGGCAAGAAGCGAGATAACGCCCCAGACGAGAATCGAAAGAGGTCTATTCATACCGTCGAGCATTGTGTCGAATCTGCGAGCCGAGCGCAACGGGCAAGGTCGGCGAGGAGCTCAAAGGGACGTGCCTGATCGATTTTCTTCGGTGTCTTCTTCGGTTTGAGAGCGGTTCGTTTGGTGTTACTCTATCAGTTCCGAAAGACTGCGATCCCGCGTCGGGCCATTTCGTCTCGCCCCTGCGGTCGGGGTGCATTCAACGGACTCACCCTGAACTCATACCAACGAGGAGCATACGATGAAGATTGGCATACTAACAGGCGGGGGAGATTGCCCTGGATTAAATGCGGTCATCCGGGCGGTGGTTCGCAAAGGGATCTTCCATTACGACGATGAATTTGTGGGATTCATGGAGGGCTGGCGGGGATTGATCGAGAACCAGAGCATGGCGCTCGATCTCGATGCGGTGAGCGGCATTTTGCCACGCGGAGGCACGATTCTACGGACGTCGCGGACCAATCCTTCCAAGCGTCCCGATGGTTTCGACCGCTGCATGGCGACTATCGCTGCCCATAAGATTGACGCGCTGGTTGCCATCGGCGGGGACGACACGCTCTCCGTTGCGCAAAAGCTGCATGAAAAAGGCGTCCACGTCGTCGGAGTGCCGAAGACCATCGACAACGACCTGGGCGGAACGGACTATACCTTCGGGTTCGACACGGCGTGCAACATCGTGTGCGAGGCCATTGACCGGGTTCACACCACTGCCGAGGCGCATAACCGAGTAATGGTGGTGGAAGTGATGGGACGCGACGCGGGATGGATCGCGCTGTACAGCGGAATCGCCGGCGGCGCAGACGTAATTCTTATTCCTGAGCGGCCGTTTGATGTCGATAAAGTTGCCGAGTCGATTCGGCAGCGGCACGAGCGCGGACGGTACTTCTCGATCGTGGTCGTCGCCGAGGGCGCGAAGTTCGCTACTGGCGCCGGTGCTCCAGTCGTTCAAGACATGGGCAAAGACGAGTTCGGACACGCCAAGCTGGGCGGCATCGCCAACATACTTGCGCGGGAAATTGAGAGCCGCACCAAATTCGAGACCCGAGCAGTGGTGTTAGGACATATTCAGCGCGGCGGTTCTCCCACTGCATTTGACCGCGTCCTGGCGACGCGCTACGGGTTGGGCGCGATCGACATGGTGCATCGCGGCGAGTTTGGCTGCATGGCGGCACTGCGGTCGAATAAGATCGTCTCGATCACCCTCAAAGAGGCAATCTCGAAGAATCGCGTTGTGGATGACGAGATGATTGAGATCGCAGACGGCCTGTTTGAAGAGATCGGCGCAAAGGTGGCCAGCAAGTAAGTTTCGTTATCGGGCCTCCCCCGCGTTCGGCGGGTGGAGGCCTATTTTTGTTTGAGCCTGAATTGGCGGGATTTGAACGATGAAAGCTTGGGCGTGGGTGTTGGCCGGAGTGGTTGCTTGTGCGATCAGTTGGACTTACCTACACCGGATCCTGTTGCCATGGGAACACTACATCGATGTTGAGCGTGGCCCGGTGAAGGAAGCAATGGGCGACCTTTATCCGCGCTGGGTGGGTACGCGCGAACTGCTGTTGCATGGCCTGAATCCCTACGGAGCCGAGGTCAGCCGTGAGATTCAGATGGGGTTCTATGGCCACGCGATCGAGCAGAGCTACAACAAGCCTCCGTCTGAAATCATCGATGAGCAGCGATTCGCGTATCCGGTGTACGTCGTATTCCTGCTTGCGCCGACAATTCACCTCGACTTTGCGAAATTGCAGGCCTGGGCACCGGTGGTGCTGGGCGTGTTGATCGCGATCAGCATTTGGTTGTGGCTCGCGGTGTTGCGATGGCGGCCACCACCGTGGTTGATAGTCACACTCGTACTGTTTGTCCTGAGCAGTCCGCAGATTGCGCAGGGACTGCGACTGCGTCAGCTTGGACTGTTCGCCGCCTTTCTTTTGACGCTCGCAACATGGTGTGTCACACGCAATCGGCTGTTTGCGGCAGGCGTTTTGCTGGCGGTGGCAACCATCAAGCCGCAGTTCGTGGCGCTTTGTCTGGTCTGGTTCCTAGTATGGAGCCTTGGCGACTGGAAAAAGCGGTGGCCGCTAGCTGGAGGATTTGCTCTGACGCTAGGACTGCTAACCGGTGCGGGGGCGATTCTGGTTCCGCGCTGGGTGCGCTACTTCCTCGAGGGGGCAGAGGCCTATCGTCATTACTTTCCGCTGGGCACCAAATCGGTTGTCCGAGTAATCCTCGGCGACTGGATCGGCGGGATTGTTTCCGTCATAGCGGTGATCGCTTTGCTGGTCTATGCTTGGAACAGGCGGCGGGCCGCAGCAGAGTCGGCGGAGTCAACGCAAGTACTGAGCCTGTTTTTTGTCACCGCAACATTAATCTTTCCGTTACTGACTCCTTACAATCAGGTGCTGCTGCTCTTGCCCCTCTTGATGCTCATCCGCGACTGGAGACTGTTGCCGCGGTGGGACCGCACAGGGTTCGCTCTATTCTTGTCTTGGCCGTTCGTGGCATGGGTGGCGCTGCTGGCGGATCCGCCACAGTTGGATTCCTTGCGGCGCATTCCGCTACTGCCTTCGGCATTGCTGCCTCTCACACCTTTCCTCGTCTTGTGGCTGATGTACAAACGTTCGCAGCGAGAAGCGCATGAATCGCTACACTCCATGTCGGAAATGCCTGGCGGTATGATGAAGCGGCAATCATGAATTGGGATCGCTGGCTGACGCCGAGGCGTTTGCGCGCACACGGACTGCTGCTCGCGCTCACCATCTGGGCGTTTTACATCTGGGCAATTGCGACTCCCACTCTCCGCGACCGGAACGGGAACCTGAAGGGCACGGATTTTCTGCATTTCTACACTCTAGGATCCCTGGCGATTACGCACCAAGGCAGCGAGTTATACAACATGGATACTCAAGCGGCTGTGGCAGCGCAACGCGTGCCCGACGCGCGGGGCATCCGCTATCTTCCGCTGTATCCTCCGCAGGTTTCGCTGGTGTTTGCACCGCTCGCGCATCTCTCTTACGGCTGTGCGCTCGCATTGTGGTGGTTGTGCACGGCGGTGATCTATGGGGCTTGCTGCTATGCAATTTGGCGAGTATGTCCGAACCTGCGTGACTTCGGCGGAACGGTCGCTCTCGTTGCAATCGCGTTTCCTGCTTTTTTTCATTTGATTGCGTGGGGGCAAACCAGCGCGCTCGCGCTTGCCTGCTTCACTGCTGGCTTCCTACTATTTCGGGATCAGCGGGACTTCGCCGCAGGGCTCGCCCTTGGATGCCTTATTTTCAAACCCCAGTTAGCGCTGGCGGCGGCTATCGTATTCATTTTGACGGGAAGATGGAGAATTCTGGTAGGATCTGCACTTTCGGCGGCGGCACAAATTGCGGCCGGAATTGCTTATTATGGCGTCGAGCCATTTCGTTCATGGCTGGGAACGTTGCGGGCTGTGCCGGCCCTGCTGCCGTCGTTTGAACCGAGACCGTATCAGACTCATTGCTTGCGGACATTCTGGTCGATGCTTGTGCCGTGGAGCGGAGCCGCTTTGGGTCTTTACGTCGTGAGCGCGATCGTCGTTCTCGCTGGGACGATTGCCATCTGGAAACACCAGGAATCGTTGTCGCTGGAGTATTCTGCGTTGCTGCTGGCAACGGTGCTGGTTTCGCCGCACCTTACGGTTTACGATCTGGTGATTCTGGCGCCAGCGATCCTTTTGCTGACTGACTGGCTGATCTCTCATCCGTCGGCCCCACAAGGAACCGGGACTCTTATTTACCTAACTTGCGCACTTCCACTGCTGGGGCCTTTCACGCGGTGGACTCATATTCAATTGTCCGTCATCGTGATGACAGCTTTGCTGTACTTGCTATGGCGTATGCGGGAGAGTGGAGATTCCCTGCATCCAAGCGGTGCACACGGGAACAGCAAGGAAATGCGAATTGGCCTGACGGGAACTTACCCCAGGGGCTAACGAGTTCGCGTGAGAACTCCTCTTTCGCCCCGTTGGGGCTGGATCATTCCCACTTGTACCCACGGCTTACGCCGTGGGCTGTATTCTTTCGCCGCTTCGCGGCTAGAACCCGCTGGCCTTGTTCCACCCTGAATCTGCAAGGCGAGATCTCACGCACACACTAAAGCCCAAGCTCTTACCCTTAGACGGCGCGGCTGAAGCCGTGCCCTTTCAAAGAGACCCTGAGGCAACTTCCGGCAACTGGGACGGGTACTATCGCTTGCCGAATAGGAACGACAGCGCATCTGAGAAACGCCGTGCCCATGCTGACTCGTGGTGAGTGGCACCCTCGTCAATCACCAGTCGGAGTCGACGATCGTCCAAACCGGCGCGACGAAAAATGGCGGCGAGTTCGCGGACGTCGTCGACCACGCTTCGGTCCCGCTCTTCGCGTCCCGCTTCCGCGGTTCCTGTCGCCAGAAAAATGCGCTCGGGCCATTGCTTGATGGTGCGACTGTCTTTGATCATCTGGCGATTCGACGCCCACAGAGAGGGACTCTCGATCAGCAGCCTGCCAAACCAGCCTGGATGCACAGCCACGGTATAGAGGGAGATTAAGGCGCCCAGAGACGATCCGCCGAGGCCGGTGTTCTCCGGTCCGGAGGCGACTCGATAATTTCGCGCAACAAACGGCATGACTTCCTTCATCAGGAAGTTGGGGTAGCGATTGCCTTGCACGCGAAGCATCATCGGACTCATCGAGCGGTGTGGCATGTATTCGCGGAAGCGCTCTTTGCCGGCGTTATCGATGCCCACGATAATCATGGGCGGAACCTGCTCCTCGCGAATCAAGCGGTCTGCGGTTTCGTCGACCTGCCACTCCACGCCGGTAAAGGAAGTGGAAGGCTCAAAAAGATTCTGCCCATCATTGAGGTACAGAACGGGATAGCGCCTTGCAGAATTCTCGTTGTCGTCGTATCCGGGAGGAAGCCAAACGCGTAGGAATCTTGTATTGCGGAAGAAACGGCTGCGGAACTCGTGCAGGCGTAAATCGCCGGTTGCCGCCTCCACGCGAATGACGCCGGGAGCGACACCGGAAACGCTGATTTCAGTTTTCTGGGTTTCTGCCATCCAGGAAAAGGTGCTTTCTTAGAATACAACGGCAAGCGGCTTCATGCCCGGGCGCTTCGAAGCTTCACGATGGCGGCACAAACCGTGATCAAAAGGATCATCACCTGCGAGGCCACGCACAGGATGCACCAGGTCTTGAGTGCGTAGGCTTCTACGTACGTCAGGTACAGAGCAAAGCATAATCCTGCAATAGAGGCTGCCAGCAGGCGGTTTGGCGTCGTGGGGCGGGAGTTCCAGAACGTGGATAAGAAGAACAACGTTACGTATCCGAGCAGGCCGATTGCGGCTACAGGAATCCCTTGTACCTCGGAATATTCGCTGCGGTTCACGATGTCGCAATTAAACTTCTGGCTAAAATCGCAGAACTCGGTGGCTGATTTTGCATAGTGGCGCTGAAGAGAAACAGCGGAGAGGACAATTCCGGCGAATGACAGAACCGCGATGACGACGAACCACCATCGCTTGCGCGCTGCCACCTCGATCACGGCAGGCTGCACCCGGTCTTTTGGCTGAGTTCCTGCAACGTGAGCACGCCTTCTTTCGGCGGTTCCGCGCCAAACTGCCAACTGGGGAAAAGCTTGACTCCAGCGGCCTTGCAGGCTAGCGTCAACTCATGCGGATCATTCTCGCTTGCACACTCGATGTAAGGCACGTAATGAAACGAGGAGCCGAACTCGTGTTTCTGGTCGGCGCAGTGCGGACACCAGTAGAGGCCATACATCCTGGCATTCCTGGTGGCAAGACACCTCGCGAAAGAATCGTACTTATGATTCTTGTAATAGCGGCCCGCAAGATACGCTCCGACGAAGAGGGCCGCAACGACGACGTAGAGAATCACCTTCTTCGTCTTGCTGCTGTCTTTCTCGCCTGCCTGTTGCCGCTTTCGTCTCTCTTCGGACATGACTTTCCCTTATATCACGGCAGGCGGGCAACCACGTTCAGCGCGCCGGGAAGCACACTCAATTCCTCGCATTGCAGGGATAACACCTCGCCATCGACCATGACATCGACGGGAGCATCCAGCTTGAATTCGACGCGTTGAACCGACTTGCACTCGGCCAAAGGATGCTGGATATGTGTGCCGTCATACAACCCCGGGAGATTACGGATTAATCCAATCCTCCCGATCGGTCCCCAACGGACGTATTCCACCAAGCCATCGTCTACCTTTGCCTTCGGAGCAATCATCATGGTGCCGCCGGTGAACTTGCTGTTGTTGAACGTAACGAAAAGGCAGCGGCGGTCATCGAACTGTTCTTGTCCTTCGACTCTGGTCGGAAAGGGACGCCGGTTGAATCGGGCCAACGTCAGGAAGATGGATATGAAATATCCGAGCTCGCCCCAGCCGCTGAAGCGGCGGGCGCGAAGAGCTGCTACGTCTGCGGAAAACCCCATACTGAGCAAATTGATGTAATAGAGCTCACCGCCCCGGTGCCGCATGCGCATAACATCAACGGGTCGGCTCTCCCCAGCAAGAAGCCACTCGGTTGCGGCATCAAGGCCGCGGTCGGTGAAGTCACGCAAGAAGGAGTTACCTGTGCCGAGCGGCAAGAAACCTAGGGTTGGCGGCTCGTTACCGATGGCTTGCGGAAACAGACCGTTGACAATCTCGTAAGACGTGCCGTCCCCGCCGAAGGCGATGAAATGTCGTGTCCCGCGCCCATAGGCATCTCGAGCAATGTCGGAGGCTTGCCCGGGCGCGCGGGTGGTGGCGACCTTGATGTCGAGCCCGGCGTCGCGGAGGCGTTTGAACGCTGGGCCGAGGAGTTTGGCGCCGCGGCCACCTCCGGCGGCGGGATTCACAATCGCTAGATAGGTTTGCCCCAAGTTGTTAAACCCAGTTTAGAACAAAAGCACCGTGATCCTTTCGGGCGGTGGTGCGGCAAGATGCCGTACCGACAGCCGGCGGGACGCCGCCGCTACAACTGCTTCACTGCGCTTCTTTCTACTGACTTGCCGATCTCTTCGGCCAAAACCTGCCTCTTGATCTTCATTGACGCGGTGCGGGGGAAATCTTTTTCCCAGACCAGATAGCCGCTTACTCGCTTGAAGTCGGACAGTTTGCGGTTGCGGGTTTCTATATCTTCCTGCAAACCGCTATCGAATCTTTGGTTCTGCTCCAGGCGCAGTATGAGTATCAGCGATTCCTTGCCCAGCTCTTTGTTTGGCCAGATATAGTTCGCAGCAAAAACCGTATATTCCTTTACTGGTAGACCATCGAACACGGTTTCGATATCTTCGGGATAGATGTTCTTTCCGCCTTCGGTAACGATCATGTTCTTCTTGCGCCCGAATAGCTGCAAATGTCCGTGACCGTCGAACCGGCCCAAGTCGCCCGTCAGGAGCCAGCCATCGACGATCGTTTCGAGCGTCAATTCGGGATCGTCGAGATAGTGTGACATTACCGTCTTGCTGCGAGCCGCAACTTCGCCAATTCCCTCGGCGTCGGGATTCAAGATTCGCAACTCGACACCCGGAAGCGGTTTGCCTACGGTATCCGCCCGAAACGGCTTCAGATCATTGACCGTCAGCACAGTGCCCGCCTCGGTAAGCCCGTAGCCATTTACCACCGGAAGACCGAGATCGTAGAAGAACTGCATAGTAGACGGCTCCATGAAGGCGCCGCCCGTGATCAAAGCCAGCAACTCTCCGCCGAATCCGCGATGAATATTGCCCAGCATCATCCGGCTGAGCTTGACGTTGGGGCGTTGACGAGTCAGCGTCCGATTCACTGCGATCATCGAATTCAGTAGAGCCCGCTTCCAAGATGGGAGCTCGTCGAACTTGGCACGGAGGCCGCGCTCCAGATTCTTCAGAATCATTGGAACCAGTGAGACGTAGGTGATGCGATAGCGGACAAAGGCGTCGCGAACAAACTCCGGGCGCAAGGTCCGAAGATGCACAACGCAGGCTCCGCAGACGAACGGACCAATGAAGCCCACCATGAAATCGATGGCGTGATTCGTGGGAAGAATGCTCAAATAGCGCACGCCCGGCCAGAAGGGGTACCAAGCTGTGAGCGAGCGGCATTGTTCTAAGTAATTTTCGTGCGTCAGGACACAACCCTTTGGGCGGCCTCCGGTTCCCGAGGAGTACACGATGCAGGCCACGTCGTCCTTTTGGCGCATGACGAAATCGGGTGCGCCTTTGCGTTTGAAATCCTCCCAGCGAAATGCGCCTGCGAGATCTACGCCCAGAGGGGCTTCTGTGACCAGAACAATTTTGGTTCCGATGTTCTGAAACCCGGGATCGGCCATGATCGCGCGCCAGAGATGGTACTCCACGACGAGAATTTCGGCCTTCGAGTGAGCCAGCAGTTGCAGATGTTCGGCGGCTGTAAGCTTGTAATCGAGGGGAACCAGGACGCCGCCGCAGAAGAAAATGGCGTACGCAGAAATCAGCCACTTTGACTGATTCGTCATGATGATGGCGGCGCGGTCGTTGGGATCGAAGTCGGCGTCCTCAAGAGCCCGCGCAAGCGGAAGCGCAACCTCTTTGAAATCGGAGTAGGTCAGGCGAAGTTTTTCGCGATCGCGCTCGGCTTCGACGAGACACACTTCTTTGGAGAAGCGGTCGAGAGCGTCACGAAGAGCCGCGCCGAGGCATGTGTATTGACGGAGATCGAGCATTACGAAGTTGCTGACTCTAGATTGTAGATTGCCAATCGAACCATCCGCAGACAGGCTTTGCGGCGGTGTTCCTTACCGATCAACAAGCTGCAAGCTACGATTGAGTTCTAAAGGCGAATCTGGATCTTGCCCGCCAGGGTGCGAAAATCGGTTACGCCTTGCAGTTCGTAATCCGGTAACTCCACACGAAAGTGGTTCTCTAATTTCGTGAGCAAGTCGAGCGCCTGCAGGCTGTCGATGCCGAGCGTCTTGAAGAAATCGTCGTCAGGGGAGAGTTTCTCGCGCGGCACTTTGAAGTGAGCCGCGGCGAGAGTCAGTATCTCGTCTAGTGTCTTTTCAGCGGTTGGCATAAACAATCATTCTAATTCAGTTCGGCTCATGGCAAATAAGGCTGAGCGTCTGTGCTTTCCACAAACCTCTTCAGTCCGGCCTGCACTGCGGGGCGCGAAAACAGGTCGCAGAAAATGTCGATCTCGCGCTTCAATTCCTCATAAGGAATCGGCTTGATGAATTGCTTCGCGCTCGCGGCCGTCTGATGGTCGAATTTCGCCAGCTGTGCGGCCGTTGCTCGAGCGGCACGCAAGGCCTCGCCCTCAGAGACCACCTGGCTCACGAGCCCGATCTGTTGCGCCTTCGTCGTATTGAAGCTGCGCCCGGTGAGCAGCAGATCGCGCACGACGGCATTGCCGATATCGCGCTTCAGGCGAGGGATTCCACCGAAACCGGGAATCAAGCCCAGCCGCAGTTCCGGGAAGGCAAAGCGGGCCGTTTTGTCGGCGATGATGAGATCGCAAGCGAGGGCCAGTTCGAATCCTCCGCCAAACGTTACGCCGTGGACCGCCGCGATTGTGGTCATGGGAGCATCGTCGATTACGTTCAGCGCGCGGTGAATGCGTTCCAGGAAGTCGCGGACACCCTTTGCAGCATCGTCTTTCGCCATCGCTTGCGAGCGCTCATACAGTTCGCGCAGGTCGGCTCCGGCGCAGAATCCGCATTTCAGATCGCTGTAGATGATAAGGGCGTGCGCAGGCTGCTTTAGACTCTGCAGGCCTTCGGAAAACGACTCGAGTTCCGCGAGAGACTGGGAACCGATTTCGTTGCAGGGACTGCGGTGCAGGGCGAGTTCGATCAGACCGTCCTTGTACTCGACCGACATTGCTTCGCCTTTGCGACTGAGGCCTGCGCTCATGCGGTTTTCACCGTTCGGTACATGTCGTCGATCTCGTTCTTCATTTGCGCAGAGATCAGATCCCGCTTCAGCTTCCCATTCGCCGTAAGCATTCCGTTTTCGATGGAAAATGGTTCCGTTCGCGTGACAAAGGCGCGTATCTGTTTATAGTGCGGGAGGTCCGGATTGACGGCATCGAGGGCGGCTTGCACCTCCTCCCTGTTTACATTCCCGGTCACGATGGCGGAGAGATATCCACGGCCGTTTCCGACGATGACGATCTGCTGCGCGCCCGGCAAATGCTTCGCAACATTATCCTCTATGGTTTCTGGCGCGATCTTGTGGCCGGAACCGAGGACGATCAGATTCTTGATGCGGCCGACAATCTTCCACGTTCCCGTCCCGTCTTGCTCACCTTGATCGCCGGTGTGAAACCATCCGCCACGAAGCACCTCGGCTGTTTGCTGCGCGCGGTTCCAATAGCCTATAAATACATTCGGGCCCTTCACGATAATTTCGCCGTTGTCAGCCAGCCGCATGTCGATTCCGGGGATGGCAGGGCCTACTCGGCCGGGCACGGGATTCTTAGGATCATCCATGGTGCAGATGCCGGTGGTTTCGGTCAGCCCATAGACCTGGAGCACAGGAATGCCGAGCATTTTGAAGTAGTCCTGCGTTTCGGGAGTAAGCGGGGCGGACCCACAGATCAGAGCCTTCAAGTGTTCACCTATCATTTTCTTGCGAACCGTGGGGAAGACCAGCAGGTTCGCTAACCAGAACCAAAACGAATCGCCGGTCTGAGGCTGCTTGCCGTTGCGGCCCCACGCAGCTTTGGCTCGCGAGTAGGCGGTTTGCGCGAGTCCTCCCTTTTGCGCAATCTGTTCATCGACGCCGCGGCGCATGCGCTCAAGCAGTTGAGGAACATTTAGAAAATAATGCGCCGCGACTGACGGCATATCGCTCGCAATCTTCGTCAAGTCGGTATTCAGGGTAACTACGCTTCCACGCAGCATGAACGTCAGAACGGCAATCCATGATGCGCAGAAACTCAACGGCAGGTAGTGGAAGATGCGGTCCTGACCGGTGCGGCCGCCCATCAGTTCGTCAAGCCTGGTTGAAGTGCAACCCAGCATGAACCCGACATTCGCCGCGGTAAGGACAACGCCCTTGACTTCTCCCGATGTGCCGGAGGTATAGATGATCGTCACCGGGTCTTCGTCGCGTACCTGAGGACGATCCAGCGAAATTCCCTCGACTCCTTGGAAGATTTCATCGAACAGCGGAAGCGGCGGAGACTGCGGCCATGCTTGCTGAATTCCGTCTCGAAGTGTCACGTCGCCGCAGCAGACCAGGGCGGGCGTGCTGTCTTTTATCATCGCAACCAGTTCAACGGGAGACTGACGAAAATACAGCGGAACGACGATCAGACCCTCAGCCATTGCCGCCAGATCCAACGCGATCCAGCGGATACTGTTGGGCGCCAGAATGCCGCAGCGGTCGCCATTCTTCAGGCCCTTGGACGCAAGAAACGTCCGCGCGTTGAGGACCAACTCCAGCAACTCGGGCCCGGTCACGCCGCTGAACTGACTGTCGCGGATCTCTTGCAAGACCCGAACATCGGGCGCAGCTTTGAGTTGCGAGAAAATGTCTCCAACGAAGGGCATGATCAGTTCTGGGACCGGGACGACTAACTAAAGGCTGATACCAACTGCCGTAGCGACTCGTTCATGGGCGGCAGGTAATCCTCCCAACTCCACTCGCCGGTGCGCGTCGGGAATTCGGGGTAGCGCCGCTGGACTTCCTCTTCAAAGAAAACGCCCATCTGCGCCATGACCCTCAGATTCTTCACAACAGTGCGTGCGATGCCATCCGAGATGCGCTCGCCTTCAGTCGCCAAAACATTCAGGGCGGCCAAGAGCTTCGGTTCGAGATCAGGATCGTCCACGGTCATCAGCAGTTCCTGATGCCCACGTTCACGCATCAGGTTGCGGATGCGTTCGTCCATGGTGATTCCGGCGGATGGAACCAGCGAGGGCATGGACGTCACAATTCCGTGATAGCGGGAAGACGCCATCATGTGACAGGAGCACAGAATACTGACCAATTCGTACATGTTGTACTGATCGCTGGTGAGAACCGGGACCCCGCCAAGCTTCTCTGAGATCTTGTTCGCCGGACGCGCGTCGAGGCGTTCGGTGGCCACGAGGATCACGAAGACGTTGCGTTGTTTGCGGAATGCGACGACGGCGTTGGCGATCGACCTCAGATAGTGCTGGTAAGCACGATCTGACGCGGGTCCTGAGTTATGGAAGTACACGGTTCGATAATGACTGTCCTTAAAAGCGCCGGTAAGACTATGCAACGCATATTTCGCGATGGAGGCTTTAACAGGCCACTCGAACGGATTGATCGGGCAAACGACCAGCACTGGCGTTTTGCCGTCCCAACCAACTTGGCGTAATACACTCTGGCCGTACTCCGGTGGCTTTGGCTCGAAGGTCCAGGCGGTGTCGGTGCCGAGTTGAGTCGGCACTCCGAGTTCGCTCAGGATGCCACGTGACTCTTCGTTTCGCGTAATGACCAGCGAATTCTTGCAATAGCGGGCGCACATCTTGGCGACCAGCGGATCCATATGGCCTGCTTCGGCGCCGTATCCGACAGAAAGCTTGTTCTCGACGGCGGCGATTCCAAGAGAACCAATCATCATCGTAGTGAGTGCATTGGCGAATTTGCTCTTGAACATCGACCCTTCGCACGCGACTACGCCATGGTGCCTGGGAACTTCATCCGACAAGAACGGCGGAAAGATATCGGGCAGATGAACTTGTCTGGTGCCGTCGAAATATCCCTTGGAACGCTCGAAGCTTTGGCTCATTACGCTGAACTCGACGCGGTCTGCGCCGAGGATGTGCCGGATCTGACGCAGCATCTCTTCCACACGCACATCCGAACCCGTGTTGCGGGTGCCGTTGTATCCGGCAAACAGGAGTTTCAGTTTCTCGCCGGGCTGCCACGGTTTGTTGCCACCCAGCATCCAGCGTGCTTTGGCCCGCTCGATATTGGCACTGACCCATGCTTCCAGAACGAAGTCCATCATGCGGCGGTACCTCCTCGAGCTGCGGGCCAAGGCTGATATTGGTACTCGAAATTGTTCTCGCGGCTGAACTTCAACAGAGGAAAGCTGTACTGCGAAAACGGAACAGGCCTGCGGCCCAACTCAGACGTTACGCGTGTGTTGTCGAACACCGTATTCCAGACGAGATACGGCATGAAGACTTTCAACAGAGACGCGCCGTGACCCATCGGGCCCTTCCGGTTCGAAAGGAAATTGACCGATCCCGAGAAAGGCTTCTCGGTGAAGGGGAGAAATACAGGGTGGCGCTTCTGCTGCGCGTCGGCAAGGGCAGTGGTCAGTTCGCGAAAGGTCTGCGACGATGTGCCGGACGACAAATGGTAAATGTCGTACTTCGGCTGATCTTTCAAGTGCAGGGCGGCGATGGCGTCGGCGACAAAATCCACATTGACGATGTCGATCTTGTCATTCGGCCGGAACGGCAGCGCAGGCAATCCTGCCAGGAATACAAACGCCTTCACCATGTCGAACTGAGTGGTCTCCGCATGGCGGCTGTCGCCGAGAACGATGCTGGGTCGGAAGATGGTCTTGGGCGTGTCCGGAAGCAGAACGTGAGCCATGTGTTCGCAGAATTTCTTGGTGCGGGCGTAGGGATCATAGTCAGAGCGATCCCACTCGATCGACTTATCTTCGGTGACGACTTCGTTGCTGCGCTTCCCGGCCACTGCCACGGTACTGACTTCGCTGAAACGCCGCAGGCCGTGATAATGCTCGGCGTTACGAGCGAGCGTTAACACTTCCAGAGTGCCGCGCAGGTTTACATTAAGACAGCTCTTTTCCGATTTGCGGTTCAGCGACGCAGCACAATGAATGACCGAATCCGTCGTATGCAGCAGGCGATCGTATTCGTCACGACCCAGGCCGAAACCGGTAACAGTCAGATCACCACAGAAGATTCGCATCTTTGTCTGGAGGTATTCGAAGAAGGCTGGGAACGGAAGGTGCAACTGCAGGGCGCGCCACAGGCGCAACTGGGCTTCCTGGGGGTCGCGGGCGCGCACCAGCACGTTGAGCGAGGCGCCGTAGCCCTGTAGAAGATTGGCGGCGACATGTGCGCCGATGTATCCGGTCGAGCCGGTCAGGAATATCGCCACGTTGCTCCGTTGGTCCCAGTTCTGATGGTGTCTTCGTTTGCGGGCGCCAGCTGAAAGGTGCGCGGAGGGCGCGGCTCCAGCGGCCGGCCCTCAATCAGAGGATACGTCCAGCGGCGCAGTGCCGGTATGTGAATATTGATCCAGTACTCCCACCAATCCAGCGAGCGCGTGTCGTAAGCGAATTGGTCGCGCTCTTCGAGTACGAGCGCATACGACAGCTTCTCGATATTCTCCGCGGTGAAGTCGTGTTCGTTGAGCAGAATGAATGGCTCAAACAGTTCGATCAGCTTTTCGACGCGTTCGAGATTTCGTTCTGTCTTCACCAGTGGGGCGCGTTTCAGCGGCAGCGGTGACATGATGCGCTGAATCGACTTGACGATCGCCTTCTGTGCCGGGGCGGACATGCGGTTGTAGCGCTCTTTGGAAACGGAGATGGCATCGAAGCGCAGCCGCAGCCACGATTCCAGTCCTTCCTGTGCGCGGTAGTGCTTGCGATGCGCGAGCGAGGTTAATTCGATCGAGCGACCCATATCGCACGGGTTTGTTACCGATGTTGCCAACTGATAGAGCGGCTCATGACGACGCTCCATGACCGCGGCGGCAATCAGGTTCATTCCAGCACAGACCGCATCCACTGGAATAATGTCGAGACGCTTGCTTTCCTTAGAGGGCAGCTGGCGGAAATAAGTCCCCAACAGGTAAGAGAGCGAGGCCGAGGTGTTGATGCCTTCATTCCATCCCACGAACGGCTTCGCGACGGAAGTCTCCACGATGGCGGGTCGCACGACCGCAACCGGGAGACCGGCTCCGTGCTTGATAATCAGGGATTCCGCGAGGCTCTTCGAGAGGGTATAGGTATTGGGCCAGCCTAGTTCTCTGGCGCGCCGGGTACCGGCCTCGGTCAGATAGGTCTTCAGCCAGCGCACGCGGCCCTTGCGGATCTGGTTCTCGAGGGCCGCGCCCTGCAGATTCTTCGCCGCGTGTTCCTTGGACTGCGCCTGCATGCGCAAGCCAGAGGTCACTTCCTCGCTCTCGGCGCGCTGCTCGGCCTCGCGGACCACCTCGTGCAAGGAGTGCCATTCCTGTTCAGCGTCGAAGTCAGCAAGGCCGCGTGGATTGAAGTTGGGAATCAGCTTTTCGCTGACCCGGCCATCCTGCTCGCCAGCCACGTAGCAGGTGGAAAGATGCACCAGCCCCGCGTGCTCGGAGCCACGGACGAATTGGAGAACATTGAGGGCTCCGTCGGTGTTCGTGGCGAGCGCGTCGCGAAGGTCGGGATTGAAATCGGTGAGGCCTGAGCTGTTGATGATCAGATCTAGATTCTTCTGCAAGGAGCGAGCCATGTCAGGACTCAGACCGAGCCCGGACTGGGTTACATCGCCTTCGACCACCTCAACCTTATCGCGCAGGAACTCGGGCAGAAGGTCGCCGTAGCGGTCGAAGAGCGGATCGAATACCGGCGAGTCTTCGACCATCTTCTCGAAGCGGCGTTCCCCGGGATTCGACTTTTGACGGCGAATCAGCAAGTAGATGCGCTTTACTTCCGGCAATTCCAGGAGCGTGTTGGCGAGCCAGACCTTGCCGATGAATCCGGTCACGCCAATCAGCATGATCTGCTTGTTCGCAAAAGCGCGGCGCACGGAGAATCCCGAAGGCTGTTTCTGTCCGTCAAACTGAACGACCGGGCGCACAGCAGATGGGCTCTGGCGATATGCAGGAGTAACCGCGGCCCGCAATGCTTCCAGGACGATGTCGAGATGGCGGGCGAGCGTTTTCGGGGCACGGCGGCCATCAGGCATGTTTTCGCGGAAAGGAGCGAAAGCGCCTCGAGGCCGAATCACCGGATCGAGCAGCCGCCCGGTCGCGGTACCGTCCCGAAATTCCAGGCGGTTCGCAACGATGTGCTTGACGCCGAGATGCTGCGCCAGCGGGCGCATCAGGTGGTCGAGCGCCTGACTAACCAACACTACGTCGGCTCCTGATTGCACCAGCTCTCGCACTGCCCGAACCCCTTCTGGCTTCAAGCGAGGCTTCAGCTTGTACTCGAAATACTCTTCTCCCAGAAGGTCCAGTCGGTCGCGGGTGACGCCGCGGAGAACGGTGTGGACAACCCGGGTGGCGAACTTGCGGTTGGTGGAATATAGAAATGGGCGCAGTACGGCCATTAAAAAGATGAGCCCACGGCGCCGGAAGCGCTCGGCGAAGGTCTGCGCATTCCAGGTGAAGAACGCCAGCGGCCTGACGACGGTCAGGTCCAGCAGACTGCCCTCAACCCGCCAGTAGACGGTGGGGGCCGTACTGGAGTTGTGGTTTGACGGTTCCAAAATTTTATTATTGCCTCAAAAGGCTGAATACCCGGAGCTCGAACGAAACCCCTATTGTAAACAATCTACGCAAGTTTGAGTCATTAACCCGGCGGGATCGACGCAAGGTCATTACTTTTCTGAAACTAGGATTGCGGTTTGAATGGAACCAGGCTTAAATGGGCCACTCTACGGATGAAACCGATCCGCCAGCAATTTGTAGATGCCCTCGGATACAAAGGGAAGACTCTCGCGCACTACCGGGACTTCACGCTCACGGTTGTTGCGGGCATCTCCATATTATTCGGAGAGATCTTTGGGATGGAGGCTCACTCTGGAGGATCTTCATTCGATCTCAAGGCAGAGGTTGGATGCTTCGCGCTCGGTGCGGTATGCGTTCTTCTGGCGGCGAACAGATTATTCGTCTTAGGCTGCGCGATCATGGTCCCAGGGGTACTTGTCAGCTGGCATTTTGTGGTGACTGGCGATCGCAAGACTGCGGCCTTTTACCTGATGCATATGGCAGCAGGATTCGCGGTGCTGCTACTTGGAGGATTGGCGAAGTTCCTTTGGGAACGGCTAGGAGTTCGCCGGACGAGATAGCCGGCCCGGTTGCGCTCCAAGCAGAACGGCCACAACGCCACTCACGATCAGGACGGCAGCAATTGCAAGCAGGCCTCCTGTAAATCCGCCATTTGCGGTCCGAAACTTACCGATGATGTCGGGGCCGAAGTAGCCGCCCAAATTCGCTAGCGAGTTGATGACAGCGATCCCTGCGGCTGCAGAAAGCCCGGCCATGCGCGAAGTCGCCATCGCCCAGAAGGGACCGCACATCGCCTCCGCAAAAGCCATACCCATGGCTAGTCCCGTGACGACAACGAGAGTCGAGCTGCCATAGGCTGCGATCACCATTCCGGCAGCTGCGGTGAACGCCGGAATTGCCGTGTGCCAACGGCGCTCTCCCGCCCGGTCGGAGTGGATGCCTACCACAACCATCACGACTACTGCGATTAGAAACGGCAGGACAGCGATGGCACCGGTCCAGAAATAGCTGAGCCCCGAGAACGATCGAATGACGCTGGGGAGCCACAGAGTGACCCCATACATCGTAGTGGAAACCCCGAAATAGACCATCGACAAGAACCAGATCTTCGGGCTGACGAGAACTTTCCAGAAATCCGCCTGGGAAACGGCTGGTTCCGCGTGCTGCTCGGTTGCCAATTTATCGAGCAGCCACTCCTTCTCTTCCCCCTTCAGCCAGTCTGCTTCCTGGGGATGGTCGGCGAGCGTCCAGAATACGACGGCGCCGAAGAGAATGGCGGGTAGACCCTCGATGAGAAACATCCATTGCCAGCCCGTCAATCCGCCGCTGTGAAGCCCCAGTAGGGCACCGGAGATCGGACTTCCCACGACTCCAGCGAGCGGGTTGGCTGTCATGAACCATGCCACGGCGCGGGCCCGTGCGCTTGCCGGGAACCAGCGCTTCATATAAAGGATCATGCCGGGGAAGAAGCCGGCCTCGGCGGCGCCCAGCAGGAAGCGCATGGTGTAGAAGCTAATCGGGCCACGGATGAAGATCATCAGGCAGGAGATCACACCCCACGTGACCATCAGGGCAGAAATCCACCGGCGGACGCCAAATTTCTCCAGCACCAGATTGCTCGGAACCTGAAAGAGAAAGTATCCGGCAAAGAAAATTCCTGCAGCTCGGCCGTAGACACGATCGCTGAGGCCGAGTTGATCGCGCATCTGGAGGACGCCGAAGCTGACGTTGATGCGGTCAAGATAGGCAATGATGTAGAGAAGGAACAGGAACGGCATCAGGCGCCACATCAACCGGGATACGACGGCGGGTTCGAGGCGGTTGGTGGTGGTTTCCAAATGCAGTTTCCGATCACCTAGAGTGTTTGCAGTCCGTACGAACATCCTTCGCGGCCCGCATACGCGCGGGCAAGATGCCCGCGCGACAGCCGGCGGGACGCCGGCGCTACGGTGGGAGGATTCTACTCCATCGCTAGCGCTCTCTTGATTTCGGCCGCGATTTGCTCAGGCGTGCCAGTTATATCTACGGTGATCGCTTTTTCGGGCTCTTCCAGATCTGCCAGTTGGCTGGCGAGAATTGATTCCCCGGCGAAGTGTCCGTGACGGGAATGCAAGCGATCGGCGATCAAGGCAGCACTTCCCTTCAGGTAGACAAACCGGACTTGCGGGCCCACGCAGAGTTTCGCGCGATAGGAGCGCTTGAGCGCGGAACAGGCCAGGATCACGCTTTTCCCTTCAGCGATCCAGCGGACGATCGCCTCCCGCAAACGGTCAAGCCAAGGCTCACGATCTTCATCGGTGAGAGCAATCCCGTGACGAATCTTCTTGACGTTGGACTGGGGATGAAAGTCGTCCGCATCAGCAAACTCCCAGCCAAGCTGCGAAGCCAGTAGCTTTCCTACAGTCGTCTTCCCTGCGCCCACGACTCCCATGACGATTGCGATCATGGCAGTGGCTACTTCTTCGGGTACGTCTTCTGGTTTCCGGTGCGCGCGTTCGTGAGCGTAAAGGCACCGTCGGATTCGGCCGTGACCTTGAAGAACTTCCCTTCGCAGTTTTCTTTCACGTTGGCAATGTGGTCGGGATCCATGTTGTGATCGCGATCCGACTCGGCTGCGTAATGGAGTTGCCAAAGATCTTCGAGTCCGGGGGCATCGTGAACGATCTGCCATGCCGCGGGGCTGGATCCCTTGCGGGCCCCGTTATCGATCACGGCAACGCGCGGATGCAGTGCCCAGACCAATGCCTTCGGGTTCGAAAGGTCGGCGCCATGATGAGTTACGAGAAACAGATCAACCGTGCCGAGAAGATTGTTCGGGCAGGCCAGTTCCAATTCCTTCTTCTTTGTGAGGTCGCCGAGGTCGACGAAGCGAAATTCGCCATACGTGACCAGAACGCCCACTGATCGGGCATTTTCAGTGGCATCTTCCGAGGCCGATGGCTCTGACTTGCAATAGGAATTTGCTTCTCCAGCACCGGCCAACGGGGCAGTGATGTGCTCGCCTGCGGCACTCAGGACCCGAACGTCCATTCCTTTGATGGGAAGCTTCCACCCGGGCTTGACCACAACATGCGCGTGGCCGGCAATGGCTTTCTCGTAAGTGGTATAGTCGGTGCGCGTTACCTGTGAGTCCTCCAGGTTTGGCCCGTGATCGAGGAAAGTTCCGACTTTGATCCCATCCACCAACCCGGGGACTCCGCCGACATGGTCGCGGTGATAGTGCGTGATCAGGACATAGTCGATCTGCTGCAGGCCGGCCTGGTGCGCCGCGGCAAGAATGCGATCGGCGTCGCGACCTTCGTTCCCCGGCCAGCCGGCGTCAATCAGCAACGATTGGCCCGAGGGGCTCACCACTAGTGTCGCCTGGCCGCCTTCGACGTCGATGAAATAAATCTGCATTGGCTTGGGAACGGCGGGAGTGGCCGCAAAACACGGCCGCAGGATGCTAGAAGCGCAGAGAACTGTGATTAGGAAATGACGCATCGGTGCACCGGATTATTGCGAGGAATTATGACACGGGGAGCGCGTAATTCGCAGAGATGTTCTGAAGGAAAATCAAAGACGCTAACCACGAAGGTACACGAAGGAAAACCTGGGCTTGTTCTTACTTCGTGGACTTTCGTGTTCTTTGTGGTTCATGGGTTTTGGGCTGGGACTACCACTCGTTCGCCGAGTTTTCTGACTTCTTGTCGTTGGTCCGGTTACGCTTCCTGTAGGCAAGCACTGTAATGCCGACAGACATAAACATCGGAGGGACGATTAGGACCAGAATCCCTGTTCGTAGACCCTGGATGAAACGGTGTCCGGCGCCGGCAGCCTGTGTGTAGCAAAGAGCACAGCTTTGCGCATAGGCGGCGTTCGATGCCAAGACTAGAGCGCCCACGACTGCTGCTTTTGCGCTATGCACGAGTTTGAATCCTCGGTACTTCATAATGACTCCTTACTTCGCGAACGGCTTCATCACGGCCAAGCGGAAACTATCGGCCCAGATCATATTCATCATGACCAGAACAAACAATGTGCCGGGAATCAGTGCCAGCCGCAGCGTTGGTTTCTCGTCGCGGAGATGCATGAAGAACATCACCGCGAGGTAGGCCTGGATCGCCGCCAGCAAGAGCATGCGCCACAGGGATGGTCCCATCGCCATCGCCGCGATCACCTGCACTACGGCAATCAAGAGAATTGCACCATAAACAAGGTATGTGGATGTCATGTTGCCCGATGTCGACGCTTGACTCATGACCGATCTCCTTTAGCTTGCGTCGCTTACCGCTTCATATTCAACAAGTAGACCAAGGGCACAACGAACATCCAGACTAGATCGACGAAGTGCCAATACAGCGCCCAGATCTCGATATGCCGGGCGGCATAGCGCCCAGACCTGTAGCTCAAACCGACCACGATCAATGCAATCACTCCGCCGACCACGTGGGCCATGTGCAGTCCGGTGATGGAGAAGAACGCCGCGCCGAACATCGGCGAACCCCAAGGGTTCTGGAACAGGCGCGCGCCCTGGCCGATCAGACTGAGCCATTCCCGGATGTGCAGCAAGGTGAAGAGAATGCCTCCGGCGGCGGTGATCATGGTCCAACGGAATGCTCGTGGACGATCTTCGGACTGCGCTGCCTTCACCGCGAACAGTACTGTCAGGCTGCTGCTGACCAGGATGAAGGTCATCAGCAAGGAGTTCCAGATGCTCGCCGATTCAAAGACCTGCGGCCACTCAGCCGCCGAGTTCCGGATGTAGCCATAAGCGAACAGCATTGCGCCGAAGGTGCAGGCGTCAGAAATAATGAACAGCCACATCACCAGCTTGCTGGATGGAATGGCAAAAGGACTCTCTTCCATCACGCCGGCGCCATGCGCTCCGGCACTGTGCGGTGATACGGGCTCCATCGCGAGATCGGCCTGACTCATGGTGCCTCCGTTGAATTGACCTAGAGTTTCAGCCACAAAATGAACAGCAGGTAGATCCACAGCAGCCCCATAAAATGCCAGTAATAAGAGGTGGCATCCAAGGTGCTGCGGCGCAAGGGATTGGTTGCGCTGCGAAACTTCAGCATCACCCGGCTCAGACCTCCCAGCCCGCCCAGCACGTGCACTACGTGCACTCCAGTCAGAACATAAAAAAACGAGCTGTTGGGACTTGTCGGGAGATACAGGCCTTCAGACCTTAGCTTCAGCCATGCAAAGTACTGGCCCACGACAAAGACCAAGCCCAGCACCATGGTTAGGTTCAGCCACAGCATGGGTACCGAGCGGTTGCTCTGCTCCCCACGCATGAAGGCTGCCACACGATGACGCGCCCGTTCCAGCGTGACGCTGCTTAGGACAAGAGCTAGGGTGTTGAACCATAGGATGGGGGGAAGGCTGATGTGCGTCCAGTCGGTGTAGCCACTGCCTTCACGAACGTAAAGAGCGCTGGTCAGGGCGGCGAAGGACATGGCAATCGCGGCCAGTCCGACCCATATGCCGGTCCGAGTTGGTTCACCGGACCGATCTTTTACAAGGAGTAAGCTACCGCCCTCGGGCGCCAGGTTGCGAAAACCTCCGCCGGCGCCCCCCGTGGTTTGTCGCGGGGGTTCTTGCTCGACTCCGGCTTGTGGCGGTTGCAGTATCGTTGCCATAACTAGTCCATTCCTTCTGGGTTACGATGCCGCTCCTGGTTCCGGGGAAGTCTGCATTATGTAGTCCCCGGTGGAGCTCTTCACCCCGTATTGGTAAGGATCGTGGTGAACAACAGGATGCTGTCCGCCGAAGTTGTCGAACGGCGGCGGAGACGACGGCGTCGACCATTCGAGCGACGTGCACTCCCACGGATTCGGCGAAGCCTGCGGACCTTTGAAGCGGCTGTAAACCAGATTGGCGATGAAGATCAACTGCGCAGCTCCGGTGAAGAGCGCCGCGTACGTGATGAATTTGTGCACAGGGATCAGGGGCACCAGGAAGTCGTCCTGGAAGGCCGAATAGCGCCGCACATTCCCTGCCAGCCCCAGATAGTGGAATGGCATGAAGATGGCATAGGTGCCGATGAGAGTAAGGAAGAAGTGCCAGCGGCCTAACGTCTCATTCATCATGCGACCGGTCATCTTGGGGAACCAGAAGTAGGTTCCGGCAAAGACTCCCATGATGGCCGCCACGCCCATCACCATGTGAAAGTGACCCACTACAAAGTAGGTGGCGTGGAGATAGATATCGATCGAGGGCTGAGCCAGAAAGAATCCGCTGACCCCGCCGCTGACGAACATCGAGATGAATCCCAGGCAGAAGAGCGAGGCGCTGTTGATGCGGAGGTTCGATCCATAGAGGCTACCCAGCCAGATCAGCGTCATGATCGTGGCAGGAATTGTAATCATCAACGTGGGGAAGGAAAACACCAGCGCCGAGAACGGATTCATGCCGCTCAGGAACATGTGATGTCCCCAGACCATGTAGCTGAGGAAGCCGATGGCCATCATGCAGTAGATGAGGACTTTGTGGCTCAACATGTTCTTGCGCATGTTGCAGATCAGGATGTGGCTGACGATCCCGATCGCGGGCAGGATTGCGATGTACACCTCGGGATGTCCGAAGAACCAGAACAGGTGCTGCCATAGCAGCGGAGAACCGCCCTGGTGCGGCTGAATATGATCGGCGACATTGAGGCCCGCCGGAATGAAGAAGCTTGTGCCCGCGACACGATCCAGGATCAACAGCAGGCAAGCCGGCATAAGAACGGCAAAGGCAAGAAGGGCGATACAGGACGTGATGAACCACGCCCACGTGACGATCGGCATGCGAGCGAGAGTCATGCCCTTGGTACGGAGATCCAGCGTCGTCGCAATGAAGTTCAGAGATCCCAGCAAGGAAGCAATACAGAAAACAAAGATCGAAATTCCCCAGAGACTCTGGCCGATCGCCTGACCGGGACCCGCGTCTTTGCCCACCGCGCTCAGAGGCGCGTAACCTGTCCAGCCTGAGAGCGGCGGGCCGTCGCCCACGAAGAATGCGGAAATCAAAATGCAAAAAGCCACGAACGTTGTCCAGAACGACATCATGTTGAAACGGGGGAAGGCCATATCTTCGGCGCCGATCTGGATCGGTAAAAAGTAATTCCCGAAGGCAGCGAACGGCGCATTGGTGAGCACAAAGAACACCATCAGTGTGCCGTGCATGGTCATCAGCTGCAGATAGTACTCGGGCGTGACAACGCCACCCGGCGCTCCTACTTTCGCAAGCGCACCCAGGCCGGGAATCGGCGCATTCGGCCAGACCAGATGGATGCGCATGATCCACGACAACACCATGCCGGTGACCACAGCGGCGAGAGCGAGCGCGTAATACTGTAGGCCAATGATCTTGTGGTCAAGGCTGAAGACATACTTGCGGATGAAGCTTGTGGGTGCTCCGTGAACTGCTGCGTGTACCGACGTATCCGACATGGCCTTTACCTCGCGATGGAGTGGCACTCGCGTCCCGATGTTGCGCCGAGAACGACGGAAACTAGTTGGACTGCGACTTCAACCACTTGTCGAAATCTTCCTGCGACATCACATTCAAATAGGACTTCATGTTGTAGTGGCCGAGGCCGCAGAGCTGCGTGCACACGATCTCGTACTTCCCGATCTTGGTCGCGGTGAAATGCAAGGCGAGGTCAAGGCCGGGCACGAAGTCCTGCTGGATGCGCAATTCGCGCACATAGAACGAATGTCCGACGTCCTTGGCGTGCATCATCAGATTGATTTCTTTGCCAACAGGAACAACGAGTTCGCCGGATGTGATGTCATCGCGGGCCGGAATATCGTTTTCCGGATCCAGGCCGAAGAAGTTTGAATTGCCTTCGTCAATCTTGTCGGGATGGATCTGCCCGAATTTGCCGTCTGGACCGGGATAACGGAAGTAGAAGGCAAACTGTCCGGCTTGAGCCTGCACCGGCAAGGCGTCGGAGGCAGCGGGTTTGAAGTACACCATTCCCCAAGCCTTCGATCCCACCATGCCGAGAGCAAGGACTTCCGCGCCAACGAACAGAACAGCGACGATCACCATGGCGGTCGCGCCGCCCGGGAAGTTCTTGGTAGCGCCTACCTTGCGGTTGGCGAACTGCCACACGAATAATCCCAGCACCAACTGCGCGGCAAGGAAGGAAATGCCAGCCTCGGCCATCGTGACGGATAACTGATCGTCGATCGCCTTGCCGTGCGTGGAGATATCTTCGGGCGGGGTTACGCTCGCGCCCAGAAACGTGTGGCTAATAATGGGAACTGCCGAGGACAATGCAATGATCACGATCAGCACCGCAAATATTTTGCCGCCCATGTTCCCTCACTCGCCCGTCAATCGGGGCTGTCAGCGCGGAGGCTGCCCGTCCCCCGCAGCATCCGGGGATGGACAGCCCGCGAGATTCGCTCTTTAGTACGCTTTCGCTTTGAAACTGAAGTCGGCAGACTTGGTTTCGTTGCCGCTAATGGTCACGTCCTGAGTCTGAGTTCCGTAGTCCTCATGCCAGGCGGTGATCGTGTACTTGCCCGGCGGCAGGTTTGGCAGCGTGAATGCCCCGCCGTCGCCGGTGATGGAGTAGTGATTCGTTTTGAGTACGGCGAACCATCCGTGCATCCAGGGGTGAATCTGGCACTTCACCGAAATGAATTCGGGATTGTCGAATTTCTGCACGATGGGTGGCGCGCCCGGTGGCTGCGATTTGTTCCACTCCGGGTTTACCTTCGCCATGGGGTGGATATTGTGAGAAGTTTGATCGCCATTCACCACGTGCAACTCTTGCCCGGTGTGCAGCGCGATGACGTGCGGAATGTACTGGCACCCCTTCTGCGTGAAGGTGACCGCCTGGGCGGGAGCGTTGGCATCGTCCCCGCCGGCCGAGATATAGACGACAACGTTTTCGAGGGTATTGTTAGCGCCAGTCACTATTGTTTCCGTGTTGACCGGAGTGGGATGCTGCTTCTCGCAGCTCGGCTCCTTGGCCATGCTGATGGGTTTCTGTTTGACGGGTGTACCGGTGTAAGTGACCTTGCCGCTGATCGTGCCGGCGAACATTAATGCCGGGCACAACACCACTGTGGCCACGGCAATGCAGGGGTTGCTCGTGCGCATTCGCTGCCTCCTCAGGCTCAAACTTGCAAAGTGTTTCTACTTGCCGCCGCCTGCAGCTCCGCTCGACGGCGGAGTGGCCGGCGCTTCCGAAGGCTTTTCCACATAGGCGGGAATCGTTCCGCCTGCCGCTTTCAGCACGTCGTTTTCCTTGCCGTGACGGTGAACCTGCAGCGTGCGCAGGAAATGTACCAAATCCCACGCGTCATTGGGCTGAATGGTGTCCGCGAACGAGGGCATCGGGGTGCCATCGACGCCAGTCATGAAAATCTTGAAGATATCCTGATTCGTGGAACCGCATTTGAAGCGAGAATCGTCCTTGCCAGCAGAGAAATCATAGGGCCGAATTGGTTGATCTTTGCTGTCGGTAAGCGTTGGCGCGGAAGGACCGTCGCCCTTGCCTTGCGGACCGTGGCACTTCCAGCATTCCAGCTTGGTGAACAAGGCCTTCCCGTGAGC